>CAXGRW010000752.1:0-2902 GCA_964012125.1 uncultured Rhodopirellula sp. | reverse complement strand
CTGCCCATCCTGCGTCACGACTTTCACAATTTGAAAGTCGTGCGCACCACTTTTCCCACGACCGCCAATTGCGGTGTCATAGATCGAATCACCGATACTCAAACCGTCGCCATCTTTATCCGTTCGAATACGGACTTCAGTCAGTTTGGTGTTGGCAACCCCGCCGTTAAACGAAAGAATGAAACGATCGCCTTTGGAGTCGCTTCCAACATCCTGATCAGTTTCAAGATAATCCGTCTCAAGATAAACGACTCCCACATGAAGCGGATCAGCCGCCAGCAATCTGCGAGACTCGAGGTGCTCGGGGCCACGTGCCCTGCGTTTCAGTACTTCCGTACTGGTGGCCCGACTACGATACCGATTTCGTTTTGCCTTCCAAATCACGCTGGCACCTCCATGTGCCTAATGGTCTTGGCAGTCCTGTCTTCTATCCCCGCCATTGGCAGTGGCTATCAATCAACCCTTGGTCCGGTGCCTGTGGCCCCGGCACCTGCAATTCTCTGCCGTCCTGCAACGATGTCGGCAATGGACCAACGACGTAATGTCGCATCGTAACTTCCCGAAAACAACAAGCCACTCTGCGCATCCAGAGCAATCACACTGCCCGTGTGCCCCTCCAACCGTCGCACAACTTGCCCCTTTTTCCAATCAATGACTCGAATGATGTTGTCAGATCCAGCAACGGCGACCAATTCGGAATTCAAAACCGTCACTGCAAATAACTTTCCCGTTGTGACACGAAATTGCCGTGGCGGTTGAATGCCGGCAGTATCGAACACAGAAACGAATCCGTCCTCGGCGACGCAGATTGCCATGTTGCCAAAGGGCAGAAATACAATGTCGCGAATCCGAGCTGCGTGCAGTCGATGCTCATTGCACTGCTTCGTACTGCTATCAAACAGATGCAATGTCCCGCAGCGACCGGCAACAGCTAAAACAGCGGCGTCATCACGATACCGAACCGCTCTGAGATCCTGACAAGCGCACTTCAAAGAGACTCGCTGACTTTCCCCATTACCAAGCAGAAATACCTCGCTCTCAAACCCCACGGCTGCAAGGCCGCTGCCATCGGGTGCGAAAGTCACCTCGGCAAGCGCCGGTGAACCGGCAACTTCACGGATGAATTGAAAGGCTTCCTCACGATTCCAAAGAATCAAGCGCCCATCATTCCCTGCCGACACCAATCGTTTTCCGGTAGGGTCAAAATCGAGCGTGCGAACAATGTCACCATGCTCAACCAACGTCCGAACCACCTTTAAATCCATGGTTCGCAATATCCGAATCTTGTAATCATCGCCGGCGGCCGCAAGATATTCACCTCGGGGATCTGCTGCGATCGCGGTGACCACTCGCCGAATTCCGGCTTGCCCCAAAGGGATCGTTCGACAGGTGACAGGTTTACCGATTACCGACCTCGAAGCGATTTTCTCATCAGCCGGTTCTTCCGCCGTGGACCGCAGAGAAGTTGACGCGATCGCAAAAAGACTGGCTGAAACGAGACATTGTCGCCGTGAGAACCTACTCGACATCCAAACACTCCTGTTGAACAACCCGCGATCTACAGAGGCAACCCCCGACATTCGCGCACGCTACCCCGCGCCAAGGAACCCACGGCCTTTGTGTTAAATCGGCAGCAAGCCGACAACCGCATGACCCTAATAATCGGAAAACTTTTGCTGACCAAAACCCTGCCATGCTCGTCCCCGCCCTATTAGCACTCAAAATTCAATCAGAAAGCAGAGGCATACCACCGCGATTCCTCTTTTCACCACAGCTACTGCGTTGCTAGTATCCGCATAGGCCGTCGTTGGTTTTTGCTAGCGACTTTGAGTTTCACGCACAGTAGGTAGGCGTCACGGATGATGCGACTCACTCTTGTCACTTTGGTGGTCCTGCTCGGTTCATTGACCGGGTCAGCGCAGCAAAATCAAGCTGGACAACAACCATTCCCACCGGTATCCGCACCGGCCCAAGCACAGCTTCAACAAGTGCTACTGAAATGGGAAACGCAAAGTCAGGCGATGAAAACGCTGGAATGTCGATTCATGCGGTGGCACTACGATAATTTCGCAGCACCTCCCAATGTTGCCGCATCTAAAGCGGAAGGCATTATCAAATACGCATCACCAGACAAAGGTTTATTTCGCACCGAGGAACTGGTGTTTTTTTCAGGAAACGATCCGCAAACACAAAAGCCCATTTACAAAACGCAAACCAATCAGTTTGGGGAATACTGGGTATGCAATGGCACTGAACTGATCGAATTCAATCGCGGTAAACAAGAGTGCACCATTCAGGAACTTCCTGAGAACATGCGGGGGAAAAACATCGTCAACGGTCCACTTCCTTTCGTGTTCAACTTGGACGCGAAACAGATTCAGGAAAGATATTGGGTACGACAGGTTGCATCACCAGATCCGAAAATCATTGTGATAGAAGCATGGCCCAAACTCCAAGAACTGAGAGCACAGTACAAGCTTGTGCAAATTGCGTTGGAGAAGGCAACCTATCAGCCTCATGCTTTGTTGATGTATGCCCCGAACTTCCATCCCAAAACCGCGCCAAAATGGGATCATTACGAATTCAAAGACATCAAACGCAACGCCGTCGCTGCTGGATTCCAAAGAACGTTCCTTGGTAACTTTATTCCAAGTGCACCACCAAAGAGTTGGAAGATTCGCCGCGAGGCACTCCCGCAACAAAGGCAGCAAGACAAGCAGCAACCAGAGCAGGCTCAAAAGCCAGCCAATCTTCGGGGCTGATCCCTGAAGAGGGGGCTAATACCTGAAGAGACTGAACGAGCACAGGCTCAAAGGTCCTTTCCAAACTTCCGTGTTAACGCCACGTTTCAGCGTTACGGTTCAGCGTTACGGTTCAGCGTTACGGTTCAGCGTTACGGTTC
>CAXGRW010000751.1:0-2902 GCA_964012125.1 uncultured Rhodopirellula sp. | reverse complement strand
AAACATGAGGAATCGCACGAAAACACGCAGACCAGTGATGCAAATCGCGAAACCGAAAGCCGCCGCGACCCGTCCGCTCGTCCTGAGGGACCGGTCATCGAAATTGTCTACATGGGCCTGCTGCCGGAAACACGTGGAAAGGGCTTCGGAAGACAGCTCGTCGATCAAGCCGCGCAGGTGGCAGTCAATTTAGGGGGGACACGATTCATCCTAGGAGTTGACCAGACGAACCGACCCGCTCGAGACATTTACAATGCCCGAGGAATGACTCCACTGCTGAGCGAAACAGTCTGGGTAAAACGGGTAGAATCTGAAAAGACACTACCAGCATGAACCAATGTATTTTTTCCGAATCGGGACGCTGTCACCGACTCTTTTCGGCAAAATGATCTCGGCCGAGTCATAAATCGAACAAATGTCTCCGGACACCAAAACTCGTCAAAAAACCCGGACATGGACTGTAACATGTTTGCACTTATGGACTTACATTCCATCATGTTCACCACCCTCTGTCTCGGCAACGAGTTTCCAACACCTTTTCCACTGCCGAAAGTCAGCTAGGATCAGACGAAACTCAGACGCGGACTCGCCAAACTCAGTCATCAAAATCCGGCTTTTCGGGACACTTTAAAACTTTCACGCAACAAGTCGAAACGAAAGTTTCGAAAGGGGCCCAAAGGATGTTTGACTTGGTTGCTAGCAACCCTAGAATTCTCCCTCCTGCAGAAGCGATAGTGAATCGTGTGCTGCGGGAGAATGATTGCGGGGAGGTCTGTGTGCCGCCCGGCGGAGCTAGGTTGGTGACGATTCATTACCAACGCTTTGGTTGCCCTGCCCCCAATCGACGGTGGTCCGATTCGCGTAGGCGAATTGAAATTGGCCACTGCTATTGCTGCACTGCGAAACATCCATGATGGAGGATTGCGCTACCAGTATGTCTGCACCGCACGGCTGCACCGATGACACGGCTGTCATCGAATCATTCAAGGAAGCTTTGACAGGACGCGTAGGTGCAGAACGATTCCGCATGTGGTTCACACATGGGGTAACGATTGCGGTTGACGCTGGATCGAGTGATGTGGAAGCAGTTGACGCTGCAGAACAAGCATCCTCTGTTGTTGCGGCTGGTTTGCCATCTGAGCAACAGCGTCGCATCACACTTTCGATTCGTGGCCAGTTTGCCTTGGACCGCCTCCGGCAGAACTTCATTCGCGAGATGCGGGGCGCTGCCATGCAAGCGTGCGGCGTGCGAACGGAAGTCATCCTACGTTTGGATGAGCCAGCGGCGACCCAAGCCCAGTTACCGCTGACGGACGATGAGAGCACAAGCGAAGAAAGTAGTGCAGACTGTGAGTCGGTTTCCACTGATCCCACCGCCGTAGATACTGTGATCCATAATCAGCCCAATTCACAAACAGTGTCTGGACCAGGTTCTTCGTTCGGACACAATCAAGCCCACGGGTCCCGCCAGCGACAGCACGGTAGAAGCCCGAAAGCAAGATCCAAACGGGGCCGAGCACAATCGATCTCGTCCTACATTGTCGATAGTGGGGGATCGAAGAGACGAACCAACACAAACGATCTGAGGATCGACCAAGCCGAGCAACTTGAGTTCCCCGGCTTAGCTTCAGCTAATGGTGGCTTAGCTTCAGCTAATGGTGGCTTAGCTCCAGCTAATGGTGGCTTAGCTCCAGCTAATGGTGGCCCTGCCTCTTCCAAGTCCCCAACCAGCCAGCAAACGTCCGGGGCCGCACAATCGGCGGCAAAAAGTGGCGCTGGTTGCCAAAAACAAGCTGCACCGAAAAGCGAGCAGCCACAAGTCGCGGCCACCGAAGAACGCAAACGCCCAGCAACAGTTGCCAACTTTGTCGCGGGAACGAGCAATCAGCTCGCCTACACAGCCTTGTCCATGGTTTGTCAGGACCCAAAAACGGCTTCACCCATTTTTTTCTGTGGCCCAACGGGCACTGGCAAGACCCACCTGATGGCGGCGATTGCTGAACAGTTGCGGCGACGTCACCGAATGCGTCGCGTGATGCATTTATCAGCTGAGCAGTTCACGAACGATTTCATCAGCTCCGTCGGCAATAGCGGAATCACTGCGTTTCGCCGCCGCTACCGCGAGGTTGATGCTCTGCTGATTGACGATGTGCAATTTTTAGGTGCAAAGAAGGCTACGCTGCGAGAAATGCTTTACACCGTCGAGACGCTGGCCTCACAGGGGCGTCCATTGCTATTCTCTGGACTGCAGGCTCCCAGTGAGATTGCTGGTCTTTCGCAAGAACTAGCGGGCCGTATGGCGAGCGGCCTGGTATGCCCAATTCAGCCGCTGGATATCGACATCCGACGACAAATGCTAGAGCGTTGGATTGCCGACCGTTGCCCGCTGGAAGTTCCGGCCAGCCTGCTCGACCAAATCAATCCAATGCTGGCTGGTGATGGCCGCGTGGTAAGTGGCGTCGCCAATATGATCAACACGCTACAGCGGATGTTTGGTCGCGTGCCCACGTTGGACGAAATCAGACAATTTGGCGGCAACCTGTTGCGAGCGGCCACCCCGATCGCAACCCTATCAGTCATTGAGACAGCCGTCTGCGACGCCTTTCACTTGCCGCACCACACACTTCGGGGGCGTTCCCAAACCCGCGCCGTCACAGGACCTCGCATGCTAGCGATGTACTTGGCCCGCCAACTGACTGCTTCTGCTTACTCAGAAATTGCAACCCATTTTGGTGGCAAATCCCACAGCACGGCGATTTCAGCAGAAAACAACGTCAAACAGTGGCTCCAAAACGGAAAATCAATCGGGCGTGGACAACTTGCGATGTCCACACGAGAGGCAGTTGCCCGCGTCGAAAATTTGCTCCGAAGCGGTTGAGCACATTAATCCTGCAACACCTTG
>CAXGRW010000750.1:0-2903 GCA_964012125.1 uncultured Rhodopirellula sp. | reverse complement strand
GTGCGACTTCAGATTCGGACACTGCGTCGAAAGATGCGGCGGGCTGACTCTTAGGCACAGGCACCGCATGCCTGCTAAGTCGCGTGTGCACTGCAACGACGGACGCACCCGTACCGGCAACCACCTATGCGTGTACATCTGAGCGACCTGTGCTTCTGCACTGAATCGGCCCGTGTTTCTGCACTTGTCCCTTGTGCCGGCTTCGGTACCTACTAACTCAAACCGGCGGGTGAGTTTTGTTGGCATGGAAATGTGTTGCACCCTACTTGAACGCCGTGCTGATTGGTTAAGATTGGCAACGAAAATGCCATTCATGGCATTGTTTTGCAAGGGCCTACAACTGAAAGAAGATCCGTGAATCCAGACGAAATTCTCGTCGGCAGCTTGGCATTGTTTTTTTCGGTGGTGAGCTTTTTGATTGGGGTTGGCCCTTGGAGTGCCCCTTACCAGTTGCGCACGATCCAATCTGTGGCAAAGCGTTACGGGAAAACTGCTGCCAGAGTCGTTTGGGTGGTGATATCCCTAGCATTTTTGGTGGTTGGGATGGCCGTGCTTCTCGGTCTTCGCCCCAGTTATGCCAATCTATCGGAAGACCGGTATGGCGTTCGTGGAGCCTGTCGATCCACACCACTGGTGATTGGCGATGCCAGCTTCTCTCTTACCCATTCGATGTGAATCCGGGTATCGCACGCGAGCATATGATTTGTGAGAGGCGGAGCCTTGCAAAAAAAATGGCGATCATCGCTAAGAGATGATCGCCACTATTTTATTTTTCACGTTTTCTTTGCACGACGAGGTCGCGTTGTTCGTCGGATCAGGTTCCGGGGTTTGCTTCCTTGATCGCGGTCGCCATGACCTCAAGCGCGGCGTCTGTGTATCGCTCATACTCATTTTCGAAATGCTTGAGCGCTGCTTCATCTGCAAAGAAGAACATGCGATTATGAATTGGGTCCAATACACCGAACTCGCGTTTGCCTTTGACAATTTTTCGTTCTTCGAAAAAGCGAACCACGTCAATTTCGTTGAGAACCGGCGTGAATGGTGCAGGGTCAGCGAGGAATGAGCCCATCGCTTGCTGACTGGAAAACAGATAAAGCTTTCCAAGATGAATGACGCCGTATTCGGGCTTGCCTTCGATCCAGCGGTTTTCATTAATCACGGTCACGGCACAGAAGCCCTGCATCGCCAAATCTGGTTTGGCAATTGCTGTGGGCGTTTGATTGGCCACGGGGGTAGTTCCCGCTGTCGTGATTCCGGACGTGGTTTCTGAATCCAAGTTGTTGGATTGCTGTGTGTTGGGTAATCCCAATGGTGGGCTCACAGGAGCTGTTTCGTAGGCGGCGTTGTTGTCGCCTGGCAGCTCATTGAATGATCCTGTGGGTGTTTGATTTGGCAGGGTCATGCTGGGACCGCGCGAGCCGGCGAGAGTCGCTTGCACGCCATTGCTCAGTCGGCTTCTCGAATTTTCCGAAAGTTCGTTATTAGGACTGACAGGTAAGGTTGGATCTGGCTTTGGTGCAGTTGCTGGCGTCGAAGCTGCGTTGGGGGTCAGTGGTGCTGGGTCAACTTTCTCAGCAACCTGTGCTACGGGCTTGGAAGCGACACATCCCGTCAGCATTGCGATATATCGTTCAGATTGCTGAGGGCTGACTTTGTGTGCGAGAGTCTGCCCTTCGGTCGTCACGATGACGTCAGTTGGGAATTTAGTGACTTTGAACAGACTGGCCAGTTTCGGGCTTTTTTTGGCATGCACCTTGAGTGCGACGTAGTCGCGGCTGATGGCCTCGCCCACATTTGCTTTCTGGAAAGCACCTGCTTCGAGACGATCGCACCAAATGCAGTTGTCGCTGTAAAAATGCAACAACAGCAATTTATTCTCTGTCGCGGCCTTTTGATGGGCGGTACGTAGGTCTGATTCCCAAGAAATCTCTGCTCGGGCGACGTGGGAAGTCATGAGCGAGACCGCGATCATGACCAATAGTTTGGGGACTGCCGTGCGCATCAAACCTGCTTCCTGTCTTCGATTTAATGTAAAAACGGATGGCAATAGCGAGAAAATGTACCTCGCGCATGCTTTGAATCGGCCGCCTGGACTCTGCGGCTTGATGCGAACCTACAAATTAGGCTGACTTTGACGCTAGCGTGATCTTTCGGGACCCGCCCATTTTGGTGGTGCGGATCTTCACGAATCAGACTTGACATTGCATTCAGAGGGCTTATATTTCTACGCAAGCTGAAGGCAGGCGAGTTTCACGACTCCGGTGCCTCTCCTAGGACGTCTCGATCGCGTCCCTCTGATGTGGCGACACCGCACCTGCGACCACCACACATCGCCAAGGATTTTGGCCAGCAAAATTCTTGGTGATTACGGATGTTTTGTCTGCGATCGGATCCATGACATGCATGAGGATAGACGGCCTGAGCCGTTGACTAGCCTCCTAACGAATCGTAAGAAGCGGTTCATCCAACTTCATCACAACAAGTTCCTCGTAAACCAACAACAAACGTTGGTGGCCGGACGCCAGAGAAACATTGAACACGTTCCCAACGAGCATTGGTGGGATACGTCAACGGTTCGTTCCAGCCACTGGACTTGACGATCGCCCGTCGGGTGTAGACTTCAGAAGCTAACCAACGCGAAATACGCAAAAAGTTTGACGTAACCCATAAGAACGGCTGCAGGTTGCAGGTACGAACCCAGTTTTGGTCTGAGATTCTGCAGGCCATCGAGACATTCATTACAAAACAACACTAACAGTTTTGACCTTCGCGGAGCGTTACCGCTGCTTCATCAGTGAAGGTTTTCATCACTCTGTTCCTGTCGCGGTAAATCTTTCAATCTTGCTGATAAGTCACTGACACTTCCGTATCGGTGGAAGAAGCCGAGTTGAGGGAATCAAAAT
>CAXGRW010000749.1:0-2906 GCA_964012125.1 uncultured Rhodopirellula sp. | reverse complement strand
GACCATCGCGAACATCGACGCACCTTTTGCTTTCATAAGGCGAAGGGTTTTTTTACGTTTTCGGGCTGAAAGTGATTGACTCGCAATCCACCGACTGTAGAGTGAGCTCCATGGAAGGTGTTCTTATGTTCACCTTCTGCGGCTGGCAACTGAGTGCGAGTTACAGCCCCCAGCCTGAGTGCGAGTTATAGCCCCCAGCCATAGCCCGTTTGGAAGCTCGTTTGGAAGCTCGGTACAGAGCCAAGTACAGAGCTTTTCGGTGAGATTGCTGTTTGAGTCACAGGGATCACGGGCGTCCAAGAAAACAAACGCAGGCAGAGGCAATTTCTTTTGTTCGCTGCTTGGTCGAGGCGACGTGTCTTAATCACGCTGAGTTATACGGGGGCAACAATGCGAGTCTTGCGAATCATTTTGATGCATGCATGTACTGGTCTTTTTTTGACCGGAGACGTGATGATCGTTTTCGTGTCCGGTGAGGATCCAAATCGATTAGGCGAACACGATCCGGATGTGTTGAGTGGTGTTGTGGTCATCGCAGCACTACCGTCTCGTGCAGGAAATCATGTTGGGACTCACCGCATCGGCCGAGATGTTAGCGTAAAAATTGATTTGAAAAATTCATTGGGTTTACCGTTGAATTTGCGAGCCATTGATCCTGATTGTGGTTGTTTGGCAGTCGTGCCGGAACAACGTCATGTGAAGCCTGGTGAGCATTTAACTCTATCGCTGAAGCTCGACTCATCTAACAAAATTGCAACGATTCGACGATCGGTCCGTGTTTTCTTCCAAGAATCCATCCATCCATTTGTGTTGGATATTGATGTGCGAATGACGGGCCCGTTGGTCCTCTCGCAAACCAAAGTGCAACTTACGGAGCCTGCTGCATCATTCGTGGTTTCGGGAAGGGTCGAAGAAATGGGGGGGCGGGTGCAGCGGATTGAAAGTTTGAGAGGATCTTTTGTGATCAGCGATTCGGTTATCCAAACTGCAGCGGTATTCAAGTTCAGCGCCAAGCCAACATTTTCTTTCGGTGATGTGGATGATTTGGTGCGGATTCACTATCGAAATCCCAAGGGTGAGATCCAAGTGGTTGATCTTCCGATTCAATTGCGTTTCACAACGCCACTGCGATTTCTTCCATCCACTTTGCATCTTGATCCCCAAGGTACAGCGTGGGTGGGTGCTGCTCGGATGATCCTGGTCCCCAGCAAATTAAGGGTTCCTCTGAACCAGCTCAGGTACGTAGTTGAGTCCAAATCAAAGCCGGGTCAGTCATCGTATGAGGTTGCTGTTCGCGTCCGCGCGGTTTCAAGCATTATGTCGGTGATTGAGGTGGGGATTGCAGAGGGGAAGCAGATTACAGACCGCGATGATGGATTGTTTCCAGATCGTTTGCTTGTGTATGGACCCAACAAGGAACTTGTTGGGATTTTGAATCTTGTTCGTGAGGGAGGAAATTAGATGAAAACGTACGTATATTTCGGACTGGTTTTTTTGTTGGTTCATGGACGTTTGGCAATCGCTGGGCCACCAGAAGCAACGCGAAACAGTCCTCACGAGTGGGAGTGTACTTATGCCTTCAGCGATACTACTTGTCGGGAAATGATTTCAGCATGGGCAGAAGCCGAAGGGGTGGATTCTGCCAATATCACGGATCTCATGCGATGCAGTGATTGCCAACGACGAGAAGTGGTGGGGGCACACTCAACGCGGTACCTGATTGGATACGAATGTAATAATCGCGATGGGTATGACCGTAGGTTTGCATCTCTCGATGCTGTCATTGGTGTGTACCGTCAGGCAGAAAACAGGAACGAAGGATGGCGTGTAACCGGCTGGGGGTTTCACCGGTGTCTGTTGAGTTGGAGGTGCGCACAAGCCTGTGCTATCGATTTTGACCGCGCTATTTGTGTTCCTTTGAGTGGATATTACATAGGCAGGTGGATACCAGAGATGGGTAGGCAGTGCGACGAAAATGCGACCGATGGCGATGACGGTGATCTACCGTTTGACCACGAGTTGAATGATGATCGAGAAACGCAGTGGTACGGTCTTAATGATGTGCCAAGCGACTACCGCTGATTTGAATTCCTGTGTGATTGCTGCTGAATGATTTGATCGCCCAGTATTTTATCCATGGAGTTGATGATGAATCTAAATCAGTGGATGCTTTTGACTTGCTGCTTTCTGATTATCTCAAAGTTTATTTTGCTGGATTCAACTCCAGTTGAAAAAAACTTGATGGCCAGTGAAGCGGTGCAGTCTGGTCGATCCGAGGTGGATTGGAAAAGATTCAGGGTGCCTACACCCCAAGATCGCAAACGGTTGGGGAATTGGATTTTGGAACTCCAATCGCGAACGATGGTGGTAGACCGATTGGCTGTCGATGTGTCCGGGGAAAAGTACATCGGGGCAAAAGTGGACGGTTCAGAGCGAGTAGTAGCCCGACGATTTGCATACACATGGGCTATCGACCATCAAGAAGATCGTGAGCGAATGGTGTTTGCAGATCAGAGTTTGCTGGGAGCACCAAGACAAAAAACTGGAGAAGTCTATTTAATTGATTCGCAGGCCTCGTCTTATGACCAACTCAGGATCAAGGATTGGTTTCACGGGGCAACGGGCAAGCAGGTCCATACACCTTCCAAAAGTAAATCGCTGAACGCTCGATTTCGATTAGGTGGCGTTTTCGATCCCATTTGTGCCACAACGGGTGGGGTCGTCAGTATCGCGACGGGAAATGCTTTTGAGCGTAACAAGTGCCAATTGCACGAAAAAAATCTGATCGGCATTTATCAACAGAAAGATCTCACGGTTGTCGCTTTCGAGTACCAACCGGTTCCCCAGTTGATCTTTGTGCGGGTTGCCTCTTTTCGCGATACCGTGCCTGTGCAGGTTGACGATTT
>CAXGRW010000748.1:0-2912 GCA_964012125.1 uncultured Rhodopirellula sp. | reverse complement strand
TCCCTCGACGAGCCAGATTTGCAGGTGTCGGTTTACGCGGTAGGTGCGATAGGTCTTTGCGTCGGGGTTCGCCGGATCAACCACGGGCACCTGCTCCCGAAATGTAGCAATCCCAAGGTCACTGGACGGAGGCCGCTCTCCTTCACGGTCACTGTCATCAAAACGATGATCGTGATCATCTTTCTCCCAGTAGGTTGGCACATGTTGAAACAGCTTGACGAAACGTGGCTGACGAAACTGCTGGTGCCATTTTTTTCGCATCTGCTCAAGGGTTGTCGCTTCACGTTCATCGTGGCTGTCGTAGTAAATGTTGTCACCAGTGCCCACAAAAAACGTCGGTTTCATTTTGCGGATGGTCTCTAATGCCGGAAATCCTTGCGATTTGTCTTTGCCATGATAGCTCGTGGTGATGTCACGAATCCTTTGATTCGTCTTGCGGTCTCTCTTGCCGAGTTGGCCATGATGAAAGGAGACATAATTCATGCCGGTGACAACAACGAAGCTGACCTCTTCAATGCCGGTCTGTCTTTGCAGGGTTGAGAAAGATCCGACCGGGCCAGTGAAGGTGGTGTTTTTGTCAGGTCCATACACGACACGAAAAAAATAACGAGTCGCTGGCGTCAGTTCCGAAATTTTTTGTTTAACGATGAAATCACCGTTCGCTTGTGACTTCAGCCAAGGGCTGTGAAAAGTGGGTTTGAAATCACGGCTGACACTCAATTCGAATCTCGCTACCCCAGCCACGCCCGGCACATCCTCGTCCACAAGCGAATTTGTCGTCGTCAGGCGTGTTTGCAGGATAGCGCTGGTTTGGTCCACTTCTCCCACCATGCTGCCCTGCCCCAGCTGAATCTCGCCCTTAACAGGTGATGCCATCAATAACACGATTGATAAAACGAACGTAACGAGGTTCCAGTTTTTCATGACATTCTTCTTCCGGTGGCAATATTTGGTCCTGATATCCATGCTGCGAATCATCCCGATTTGTCCGCACAAGTTGCAATGTGTTACTGCAATATCATGCTTTTCGAGTCCATGAATATATCTCAAGCGGTGGTGGTGATCAGACGTTGAGGCCTGCTTTGCAATATTCACTGCCGGGTGGATAGTGATTTTTTCCGCGTCGAGTATGTTAAGGTTATCGTTTCAGTTTGTTGCCTGATGGCCGTTACGCATCGCGGGCATCAGATTTCAGGAAAACAGTCGTTCAATCCAATTTTCCAAAAATGCACGAGCGCAAGAAAGTAGTGAATGTCATCGGTAGTGGTTTTTCTGCTCACTCGTTTTTTCATGGCTCCCAGCTGAAGCGAGCTGCGTTTACGTTGGTGAATGTTTTTTTGTGCTTGGCTGTTGTCAGGGTCTCGTTGTCGGCCGAGCAGGGAAAGCCGAACGTCCTGTTGATTCTTTCGGACGACCACAGTGTTCCACATGTCAGCTGTTATGGCGACGAAAACACAAAGCGTTTCAACATCACTCCAAACCTTGAGCGTTTCGCGGAACAGGGAATGCGGTTTGATCGTGCTTACACGTCTGCTCCCCAATGTGCACCTTCGCGGATTTCAATTTTTGCGAGTCGGTCACCTGTTGACCTCGGCGTGACTCGATTCGCGCAACCACCTCGTGCCGATGTTTGCTTCTTCACGGATGTGCTTCGCTCCGGTGGTTATTGGGTAGGGTTGGATGGCAGGCATCAGCATCTCGATGGACGTATTCGGGAAGCCGAGCACATCGATCGCACCCTCCGGGAAGCTGGGATGCAGAGTCTTGGTCAGCGGTTCGATCACTTCGTCCGATCGGCAAGTACAAAGGGTGAAGGCTTGTCTGAGGTGGCTGATCGTGTTGCCGCTGCGTTGGATAAAGTGCCTGAAGACAAACCATTCTTCCTCTATTTTGGCTTCAATCAGCCGCATCGGAAGTTTGCGGTAAATTATGACGGGATTGATCCAAATCAGTTAGAGCTTCCTGAAGACTGGCCTGATTTACCTGAAGTGCGCGTCGATTATGCCAGGTATCTCGCGTCGGTTCGCGAGCTCGACCAAGGGGTCGGCCAGATCATGCAACTCGTGAAGACTCGTGGTATCGAAGACAATACCGTTGTCATCTTCATGGGGGACAATGGTGAAGCGTTGTTGCGTGGGAAAGGTTGTCTGTTGGGCCGTGGTACCCATGTTCCCCTCATGATCCGGTGGCCGGGCCGGGTTGAGCCAGGGTCTGATTGTTCTGCACTTGTGTGTGGCACCGACCTCGGCCCAACGATTCTTGCCGCTTGCGGTATGAAACCATTGGAAAAGATGACTGGAGTCAGTTTTCTTCCACAGTTGCTTGGGGAGAAGACGACAGGACAGCAATATGTATTTGCTGAACGGGGCTGGCACTGGGGACCAATCACACGTACCGATGGATTGGATCTTTCGCGTTCTGTTACTTCGGAGCGGTATCGCTACATCTATAACGCATTGCCCAACCGCAGTTACACACCCGTCGACATGTCAGGCAAAGATGCCTGGAAAGCGATTCAGGCGGCACATGCAGCGAAACAGTTGTCGCCGTTGCACGAGCGATTGTATTTTGCGAATCCTCGGCCAGTCGTTGAACTATACGACTTGCGCAACGATCCGTTGGAACTTAATAATCTGACAGGGAAAAAAAGGATCGCCGAAATCGAGCGGAGTCTGCGCGAGGAGCTCGAAAGCTGGATGATTCGCGAGCACGATTTTCTGCCGTTGCCAACACATGCCCTGCAGAATGCAAAGTAGCAGAATGAAAAGCAGGGCTTGCTCAATTCCCCGTTTTTGCAAAGCAAGTTCGGCGGCGGTTGATGATCACGTGTTGCAGTATTCGGCGGTCAGCGATACAGCCACCATCACCGACTGCTGATTTGATCATGTAAACTGCCAATTCGCATTCTATTC
>CAXGRW010000747.1:0-2918 GCA_964012125.1 uncultured Rhodopirellula sp. | reverse complement strand
TCGACGAGCCGACTGACGTTTCGTTTACCGTTACTTGCCAAGGGTCAATTGACCAGTTTGGGGTGGGTCGCCATGAACGTAACCGCTAACCAAGGCCATGGGAACACCTGCCAGCCCTTCCAGAGCCGTGTCACCATTGCTGTATTCTTGCAGCCTGCAAACCGTTGGCGATTTCTCCCCCATAACTGCCTGAGGAACAAACGCCTCCTGAACCGTGCGTCTGGTTGTGACAGGAGAAATCGCCACCTAAACTCATGTTGATACAGAGTTCCACCACCCTCCCATCGTTTGGATACAGGAAAGCAGATGACCATAGGCATCGGAATCGTCGGTTGTGGCATGATTGCCAACTTTCATGCCAAGGCAATCGCAGACACAGAAGGAGCCGAGCTGGTGGCCTGCGTGGATCGCAACCCCGACTTGGCGAGCGCATTTGGTGAAAAGCAGGGCTGCCATCCCTACTCGTCACTTGAGGCCATGCTCGCTGACCCCGCAGTCAAGGCTGTTTCCATCTGTACTCCGAGCGGTGTGCACCTCGACCCCGCTGTAGCAGCAGCTGAGGCAGGGAAGCATGTGATTGTGGAAAAACCATTGGAGATCACTACAGAACGGTGTGACAAAATCATCGAGGCATGCGAAAAGAACGGCGTCAGGCTGACTGTTACCTTTCAAAGCCGCTTCCATGAATCAAGCAAACTGATGAAAAAAGCTGTCGAAGCTGATCGCTTCGGCAAGATCACCATGGGTGACGCTTACGTGAAGTGGTACCGGAGCCAAGAATATTACGACAGCGGCGCGTGGCGCGGCACGTGGGCGTTGGACGGCGGTGGGGCATTGATGAACCAAGCGATTCATTCGGTCGATCTGCTCGTTTGGTTGATGGGGCCTGTTGAGGAAATCGGCGCCATGATGGCTACCATGACCCATGAACGCATCGAAGTTGAGGATGTCGCAGTAGCCAACTTGAAATTTGCATCAGGCGCGTTGGGAGTCATTGAGGCTACGACCACTTCCTACCCCGGAGCCTTGAAACGAATCGAGATCAGTGGCGACAAAGGATCAGCTGTGCTTGAAGAAGAAGACATTAAGGATTGGCAGTTCGCAGAGGAAACCGCCGAAGACGAAACCATTCGCACAGAGATGGCGGGTAAAACGGACAGTGGCGGTGGAGCTGCCGATCCCTCAGCGATCAGCCACCACGGGCACACCATGGTCTTCGAAGAATTCATCTCATCGATCATCGAGGATCGCCCTTCGCTAGTCGACGGCCACGAGGGACGCCGCAGCGTCGAGGTAATTGAGGCGATCTACGCCAGCGCTAAGTCCGGGCAACGAATCAAGCTGAATTGATCCGCCTGACTTACGCGACCCAAATCAGTAAGCCTTGACCCAGCAGTTGACCCATCAGATATGCAAGCACGGCAAGTTGCCGTGCTGCCTTCGTCGCAAAGGCGGGCGCCCGTGGTCGCGGGTCAGATCCGCCCCCTACTCACGAAGCTGATCTTCCGACTCGGGCAGCAAGAAGCAGATGACTTCCCGATCATTACGTACGAGCAAGTGCCGCCCAGCAATCGTTGGCACGTTCCAGGTTTTCGCATTCAAGGCGGGCAAACGCAACAGTTCTCGGTATTGGTTGGGATCTGCCGCAACGAGCACAACTTCTCCACCCTCGGCTTGCCCGATGATCACGTCGCCCGCAACCAGAATCTGCCCCTGCCCCAGACGCGTGCGTCGTCCTTGAACCCACAAACGCTCGCCATCTGAGATATTTACAGCCTCGAGAGAACCATTGCTGATTGCAAACGCCGTGTCCCCCACAATTGCTGCGTGCGTGAACTTGGTTTTCAGCACACGACTTGATTTCCAAATTTCCTCGGCATTCCACTGCCCCTCGGATTCCGTCACTTTATAAAGACCACTTCCACCGCCATATCCTTTTCCAATCAGAAAACAATTCTCACCGGCTGGAACCACCATGGCACAGTTGGCACCACCATTCGACTGCCCGGGCCAAGCTACTTCCCAGAGAACACTTCCGTCATCAATTTCGTGTCCGGTAATCGTCCGTTCGTTCACAGATACAATTTGCCGCTTGCCACCAAGATTCAGCAGTGCCGGTGAGGCGTAGCTGATCTGGTCTTCTCCCGCCGTCCAAAGCACTTCACCCGATACAGCATTCAGTGCAACCAGACTGCGTCCGGTTTCACTGTTCGCAGAAGGCCCACCAAAGGGAACGACACAGATAGTGCCATCGATGACCAGCGGTGATGCCGCTCGGCCCCAACTGATCATCTCTTCAGAGCCCACTTGATCCCAACCAGCAAGTGCCAAAAGGTCGACGCTCCAGACAACTTCACCTGACACCATATCGACACACCACACCGTTCCCGTCGCCCCTTGAGCGAACACCCGATCGTCCACAATCGTTGGGGTACTTCGAGGCCCAGCACCACCCATCAAGTTTTGATGGAGAGCATCGTGCGTCACGATCCACAAAAGCTCACCATCTGCCAATCGGTAACAAGCCAAACACTCCTCATCACCACGCTGCTCGAGAGTCACTGCCTTGTCACCTGAAACAGCGAACGCAGACCATCCCGCACCCAATCCTTGACGCCAGAGAGTTTGCACCTCATCAACCGATGCTGGTACAGAAAAACCGCGGGTTGCAATCACACCTGTGCGATCACCACCCAGAAATCCATAGGAGGGCGCATCCGCAGTCTGAGATCCTGCCGCGAGAGGACTGGAATCGTCACCGGACTGGACGGCAACCTGTGCCCCCGTTGAATCGTCTACGGTCCGCATCGCAGGGGGCGGACTGCCGAAGCGATAGGCGTACTGCGGCACCAACTCACCACTGAACCCCTCAAATCTGAACAGCGTGACAGCAACGACGATCGCCAACACGCTTGCCA
>CAXGRW010000746.1:0-2920 GCA_964012125.1 uncultured Rhodopirellula sp. | reverse complement strand
GCCTCGTTCACGGAGGTATTTTGTCACGATTGTTTCCACTGGTGTTTCCGTACGCACTGGCAAGTAGGCTATTGACCGCTTAGCACAAAATTGTTTGATCGAGCCGATGAAAGATTTGACCGTTTCCTGATACTTCTGCAGGGCATAGTTGTTGAGGGTGATTTCGGCAGAGTCGCCGTCCTCGACGTCGATCAAACGGCGGTCGCCGCGAATCGGCGGGTCAATTTCTTCGGGCGAAAGAACGTGCATGACAAACACATCCATCCGGCGTCCGATCAGCATCCGTAGCGCAGATTCGTAGCCTTCTTTGTCCATCAAGTCAGAGATGAGGACAGCTACGCCCGTACCAGAGTTTCGAAGCGAAAAATCTTTGACACCCTCGAACAGAGATACGTTTTCACCGCTGTCAACGCTGTCGAGGTAATTCAACATTTTCCATAAACTCGCCCGCCCTCTCAATGCCGGTGCCTGGCGTCCCATGGGCCCCAATGCTTGAACGCTCACACGGTCAGCACGGCAAAGGCCCACATACCCCAAAGCCGCCGCTAATTGTTTGGCCACGTGCAATTTTGTCGGCGTACCAAAATTCATTGATTCGCTCGCATCAATCAGGGCGTAGAAGTGAAGATCCTCTTCCTCCTGAAACAGCTTCAGGAATAACTGATCCAAGCGAGCGTATAAGTTCCAATCGATCAGACGAAGGTCATCACCTGCGACATAGTTTCTGAAATCGTGGAATTCAACGCTCTGCCCCTTACGTTTGCTTTTGCGCTCTCCCTTCATCCGGCCTCGGAAAACTTTTCGCGAAACAAGCTCCATGCGTTCGAGCCTTCCGAGCAGGCTGGGGGTTAGAAGGGGGGTGTCTTGAGGTGTGCTCATCCTGGCTTGGCTCTCTTCCGGATTTGGGCGGCGACTCTGCGTGGGCGGGGTTTTGCTGCCGCTCGCGTTAGGTCTGGGTGCTGTTAGTGCGGCTGATTAGCAGTCATTGCCAAAGCAGGGGAAGACGCTCGTCCTGTTCGTCAAGTTTACCTGCTTCGCGGACTCCCTTGCCTTTTCGCTTCTGCAATTTATCTCCCAAATCAGCTCGGGCAGTTTCAGCGGCCGCCATCAATTGCTTGACCACTTGTGGGTGTTTCTCAATCACATTTGTTGTTTCTGAGATATCGGCATCCAAGTCAAACAGGCTGAGTTTCGCCTTGGCTTGCTTGTACCCAATGGGAAGACCGCCAGTACCACCTGGATGTCCGTTGAGGGTGCGATACGAATGTGGGAAGACAAGTTTGTATTGTTCGTTGCGAACGGCCTGTAGCTGTCCACCGCCGTAGTAGCAGTAAAACGCTTCGTGGGGAGACTTCGCGTTGGCCGCGCCGGTCATCAGCGGCAGAATGTTTTTTCCGTCGATCTTGTGTGCGGGTAGTGGCGCACCAATCAGGTCGGCAACGGTTGGTAACAGATCAATCGTACTGCAGAGTTGATCGCACTCGGTACCCGCTGGAATCTTACCCTTCCACCACATGATCGTCGGTTCGCGATAACCGCCTTCAAACATTGTCCCCTTGCCCTCACGTAAGGGTGTCGCACGCCCCGAATGGGTTCCGTAGCTAAGCCACGGTCCGTTGTCACTGGTGAAAACCACTAGCGTGTTACGCTCGACGCCAATGTCCTCGACGGCATCTAGAATTTGACCTACCGACCAATCGACTTCCATGACCACATCGCCAAAAATGCCGGCGCCACTTTTCCCCCGGAAATCTTCCGATGCATACAGCGGAACGTGAACCATTGGGTGAGGCAGGTACAGAAAAAACGGCTTTTCGTTATTGCGTTTGATGAAGTTCACAGCCCGCTGTGTGAACTGCTTGGTCATCTGCTCCTGGTCGGATGGCTGGATGTTGTCGTTAGTGATTTGGTAGCCAGTGGGACCTGATGTTTCAATCATCGGCAAGGCTGACCATGGGATCGATGCATTCGGGTCCTTGGCGCGTTTGGCTAGTGCAGCCGGATGTAATGGCCACATGTCGTTGCTGTAAGGAATGCCGTAGTACTCATCAAAACCATGTTGGTTGGGCAGGAACTTTGGGTGGTGCCCGAGATGCCACTTACCGTAGACGGCAGTCGCGTATCCGCGTGAACGGCACAATTCAGCCAATGTGGTTTCAGCGGAATTCAAGCCAATGTTGGACTTCGGCCCCAAAGCACCCCGGATTCCGATTCGGGTGTGATAACAACCGGTCAACAGGGCAGAGCGTGACGCTGAGCAGACCGCTGATGACACAACGAAGTCAGTGAAGATACGCCCTTCCTTTGCCATCCGATTTAAGTTGGGCGTTTTGTAATCCGACGCACCAAATGGGTTAATATCGGCATACCCCATGTCATCGATGAAGATGACCACGATGTTCGGCGGCGGATTGTCAGCCGCTTCCGTGGGTGTGCAGGCAAACGATGTGAAGAGCACAGTGCAAGCAAAGAAAAGTCGGAGCGGCATCTTGTTCTATTTTTGCATGGAGATGAATTCCGTTGTCCGCCTCAGATTGTAGCAGAGTCCAGCGTTTTAATAGGGCAGTTTGTTCCCATAATTGCTGCTCGTCACCGTAATTTGCATGATATTCACGCATGGAGATCCAAGATCGGGTGAGGTGTTGCCTGGTCCGTGTTGTGGACTGCAGACCGTCGGTTATTGGCGAGATCCGCTTGCTTGGCTCAAGGAGGAGAGCGAAGCGTCGAAAAAGCGCGTTCCGCCGAGAAAGAACCCACCCATGAAGAATAACCCCAGCCGGTCGGGAGAAAGCCAGCTGACTTCGATAAAGTCGTTGCCCCAGTCGCCAGTTGGGCCCGTGCTAGTTCAAGATTGTCTTGATTGCTGCCGAGGCCCAAGCATTATCTCCAGAAACCATGGCCCGAACGATCACAGGGCCAG
>CAXGRW010000745.1:0-2922 GCA_964012125.1 uncultured Rhodopirellula sp. | reverse complement strand
CTATGGTTATCTGTGGTGGTTGAATGAGCCTGTGCGACTGCCCGCTGCTCCTAGCGATACGTATTCAGCTAATGGAGCACTCGGGCGGCGAATATTTGTGTCGCCTTCCGAAGGCTTGGTAGTCGTGAGACTTGGCGACGAACCAAAAAATGTGGGTGCGGCAGGATTTGACCGCGAATTTTGGCGGCGACTGATAGCCGCAAAGTTAGAAGGTCGCCCTTGATAGGTGTCGACAACGCAACTCTTGGGGACGTTGTTCTTGTGCCAAATGTCCCCCAGAACCATTAGCTCCGTTCCTCGATGACCACGTCGGGGCGATGAAGCTTTTGGATCTGGTATTTCGGACCAATTCAGCTGAAATCTGCTGTCAAATTCAGACGCAGTTGAAATGGTGCTCGCGAGCGTCGATACTGTCGCACACTTCAACGCCGCATCGTACCTCACCATGGCACATTCGCGGCTTCCTGCCCTTGGTCACTTCCGCGAGTTCAACTGATGAAATTTTGTTCGCTTTTTGCTTCCGTCGTTTTGGTATGCACCGTTTTGACGACAAGCCGAGCTGAGGACGCCCAAGCCCCGGTTCGTACCGGCAGTGCGGAGATGAGCTTTGATACTGTTCCCGGATGGGGACTTCGTCCGGACGGAAGTTCGGCACTGGGACCCACTCATGGAGCGGTGGTGATCGATAAAGCTGGCAATATTTACACCAGTGCCGGGGCAGGTGTGTTCGCATTCTCGCCCGAGGGCAAGGTGGTGCAGTCGTATCTGGGAGCCAAGTATTCCAATTTGCACGATATGGAAATTCGCGAGGAGAATGGTGAGGAGTACATCTATGGTGCAAGAAATGCAAACGCCGAAGGAATTAAATTCAACGCACATAGCGGCGAAATTGTTTTGAAACTAGGCGTGCCAGAAGAAGCAGGTCTTGGGAAAATCAAGTTCAGCCCGACCGCGATTACTGTGGCCGCCAATGGCGATATCTTTCTTTCCAACGGGTATGCGACCAACCATATCTTTAAGTATGACAAGAACGGAAAGTACCTGATGCACTTTGGCAAAAAAGGGAACGGCATGAAGGAGTTCAATACCGCGCACGGAATGACTCTTGATACACGTTATCAGCCAGCTCGGCTCCTGATTTGTGATCGTAATCACCAGCCCAACGGACGACTTCTTCACTATGATCTTGATGGCAACTTTATTGGAGAAGTGATCACCGGGTTAGGCATGCCGACCTCCGTTTCGATTCAAGGTGATTTTGTTTCTGTTCCAGATTTGCACGGTCGCCTCGTCATTTTGGACAAAGCAAACAAAATCATTTCGGTGGTGGGCGAGAACCCTGACCCCAAGAAAGGTCGAAGCTACGGAATTCCTCAGGACCAATGGGTAGAGGGGGCTTTCAGCGGCACGCATGGATCAGCTTGGGATGCGGATGGCAATCTCTATGTGCAGGACTGGAACGTCGCCGGTCGCCTCATGAAATTGGTACGGGCTGAATAGCCATTCATTGGTCACGCCATTCATGCCAGTGATACATCACTCGCATGAATGCTGTGCTGAAGTGTTCAATTTGCTTCAGAAAGGCAAGGAAGAGGATTGGCGTGATGGCCGGTCGTCTTCCCGTTGCCTTCTTGTTGTCGGAAAGTGCTTGTGGCTCGAATTACTACACGGATTGGTTTTCGGTCACGGCCGATGTGTCGCCAATCTCGTGTTTGCTGACAACTGCGATGTCTCGACCGATGATGTATGTCAGCCTTTCACGTTTGACTTTGCCGCCCAGTTTGAGTTTCGCCTGCTTGACCCGGTCCTTGCGTACTGTATTCCAACCTTGTTTGATGCCACCCATTAGGACGCGGTAGGGGACATCATCTGAGTGCAACCAAATGCTGTTGATCTCTTGCAAATCGCGTACAAAGACTCAGTTCAAGGCGGTGTGGAATTTGTCGATTGCGGCCCTTGCAGTACGCTATTTGGTCTCTGCTTCTCGCGTTTTCGCCTCGTCGCCATTGGAAATGGCGTTTGCAAGCAGGAGTCATGATGGGTAGCAAGTCGGGGTCATTGGTCGAAATTCCGTAGGTATCATTGGAGCAGGAGGAGTATGATTGTGAGGGGCACTGAACCGTTAGATTAGTGTCACGGGATACCGCGTCTGTGCCACCGTAAACGCGTGTTACCAGTGTGTGTTACTGCGAATAACGTAGCTCGGGGCCAGAGGATTGGTACGGATTTCCGCATTGATGGTGGATGTTTTTTGGTTGCCGACGCTGGTTTCTGAAACCAATCGAATATAGGTGGCGGTATGGCGGACAAGGCTGTGGAACAAAGTGGGGTACCAGGCATGCAGGCCCCCAAGCGAGTGACATGGATCACTCGGTTTGTTTTTGTGTTTGTGGGCCTTGTTTTCTGGTACCTGACGCAATCGTGGATTGGTCAGCGAGAGTTGATGCCTGGTGCGATCGGCGATGGGGTACACGATTGGCTAGCGGGGGCCAACGCCTACTTGCATCAGCATCCGAATCGCACCAATCAGCTTTTGATCGCGAGTTCAGCGATCATTGACCTGCTCGGATTGTTCCTAATCTGGCGAGCCATTTTTGGACCAAGTCTGCGACCCTTCATTGGTTTGTTGCTGCTGTTTGGTATGCGCCAAGTTTGTCAGCTGGTATGCGCCCTTGAGCCTCCTGCTGGAATGTTGTGGCGTGATCCAGGCTTTCCAAGTTTGTTAGTCACCTATGGCGTGACGACGGATTTCTTTTTTTCAGGGCACACCGGGCTTGCAGTACTCGGAGCAGTCGAAATGGCTCGAATGGGTGGGCGTCGATGGATGCTTCTGGGAGGAGCGATCATCGTTTTTGAAGTGATGACAGTGCTGGTTCTGCGAGCGCACTACACGATGGATGTTTTTACTGGTGCAGTCGCAGC
>CAXGRW010000744.1:0-2925 GCA_964012125.1 uncultured Rhodopirellula sp. | reverse complement strand
TTTGTTTCTCGTATTCGGTACTCTTCGCTGTATGGGATGGTGACTCCCGTTGATAGCGGCGCTGTTTTTGCATCGGGGATAACATTCACGAAATAGCTGCCGGTTTTGTTCGCGGGGAAGCTTCCGATGTATCTTCCCGGAGCGGTCTGACGCATTCGCAAAGCTACAGGTTTCAGGTCAGGATCGAGCACCGATGCACTCATGTTTAGAAAGTTCAGAAATGAGTCTTCCTTGCTGAGCGCATTGACAACGACCTGCACCTCCCCGTCGCGTACCTGTGTGGCAAGGGTGTATTTACCGGTGTCGCCAGTTGGCCGCATCAACCATCGAACGAGTTGGCTGTAGAAAGCTTCATAACCCGCCCACTCTGTCCAGTTCGATGCCCAACGTGCACCAGCATCTGTTGTCACGACGGCCGTGCGTCCAAGTCCGTAGGTCCAGACTGCAAGAATGGATGCATTTTCTGGTGAATCAGGCTTCGGTGATTGAATCAGGACTTGCGCTAGCGGGCTGTCTTTCACCTGGGTCAAAACAAAGCCGCGTGTGCTTGGGAGAACGCGGTCAATGCCGTCCAGCATTGCGTGTGGGAAGATGACTTCGGGCATGGCGCCTCCGTCTGGTTCGTAAACAAGAGGACGAGAGACCCTTCTCGCTTCACGTTGAAAAATGCGAGGGAGTGCCTTGCCGTTGGAAGCTTCGTAATATTTTCCACCCGTTCGCGTTGCGATGTCCTGTAAGCGTTTGCTCCCCACACGACCATGTGAAGCCACAGCAACGGTGCTAATGGTGATGTTATTCGAGATAAAGGCGTTGATGGTTGCGTTGTTGGGAGGAGACGGATCACCATCACTGACAATCAGGCAGTGTTTGACTGAGGCTGGGGTTCGAGCCAGTCCTGCCACTGCCATTTTCATCGCTGGGTCAAATTGAGGCATGTCTCCTGGTGTCATCCGGCCAATTGCTGCGAGCATGGCCTTTCGATATTTGCCAGCTTCCAACATTCCCTGCTGTCCTCCCCAAAGCCATGCGTCGCCGCCTTGTGTCCAGTGGAGAACACCGCCGTAATCGCTGGGCCCCAACTGCTCGATGGCTGCTTTGGCAATGATTTTCTGCCAGTAATTGCCTTCTGCCATTTCACTTGCATGCATGATGAGGGCCAACGCACCGACCGCTTGTATTTTTGAATTTTTGATTTTGAAGTCGACTGGCATCGCCTTTTCAAGCTCAGTTCCAGTCCAGCCACCAGCGCCAAAAGCTTCGGGACCTCCAATCATCAATAGACCTGCACCCAATTGACGCGTGTTGCTAACCAGCATGTTGATCTGCGTATCAGAAAACGAAGTGATCTGTTCAGAACTGTCGCCCGCGACGCGAGGAACACCTGCGAGTATGACAGCATCGTAGGGTTGCAACTCCGCGATGCTGCCGAACAGTGAGTCACTTTGCATGATGTCAACTTCAATGTTGTTCCTGCGCAGCACGTCTACCAATAGGTCAAAGTCACCCGCGTGTTTAGGATCTTGGATCAAGAGCACGCGGCCTTGACCACGCACATAGGTGTAAGCAGTCGCCTTGTTGTTTTGGGTGAGGCCATCCCCATCAGCAGTGTCGGGGACGAATTCAGCGTTGTAGATGTAGGCTGCTGGCTGATCAATTTGGTGTTGCAGGGGAAATACATTCTTGCCTGGTTTCAGAGCGATGTCCTCTTCCAGCAACAGCTGGACTTCACCATTGACTTTCTGGGTGACCCTTAGTTTGCCTGACGACGGTTTCTCTGTGTCAGGATCGGCGTAGTTATTCACAACCACGCGTGCTTCAAATGGTTGTCCCTTGCGGATGTTGTTGGGGATGTCAATTTTTTCAACAAGTACTTCGTTCTCGGAACTCAGCATGACGGGCACAACGTCAATCCCAATGCCCGAGCCCGCAATACGTGCGGCGAGTTTCTTTGCCTGCCCCAGATTTTCATTTCCATCTGTGACGATCACAATCCGCCGAGACGTGTCCTCGGGCATTGATGCTTGAGCCAGATTCAATGCTGACTCAAGATTCGTCGCATCAGCACGTCCACGCATGCTCTCAACGCGTCGCAGTTGCGGAATGTCGTCGTCAAAAGGAGGTATCTCAATGGATGCATCTCGCCCAAAGACAATGATTCCGGCGCGGTCTTCTCTCGCTCTTTCTCGATGCTTCCTTACGTTGTTGATGACATACTCAAGCATCTCTCCGCGTTGTGGTTGCGGGATGCTCTCTGACTGGTCCAGTAGATACATCACCGTCACACGATCATTGACCCAGACCATCTGCACACCTGCAACTGCGAATACAATCGCAGTCCAGACAACAGTCCGAAGGGTCAAAGCAAATGCGCGTCTGATTTTTCCCAAGGCACCTAGCGACTCATATCCAATCCACCACAGAATTGGTAACGCAAGTAGCAGCCAAAGATAGCCAGGGTGATCAAAGCCCAGTTTGGGAAGCATGTTTTCGAGCCTGGTGGATGAATTAAACGGGTGTGGTTGTTGCGTCGAGTGATTTCGGGGGTGAACGCCGGTAGGCAATTGCTGCGAATGACGTTGCAGCAATTCCAATGCAACCAAACAGTAAAATGCCTAGGGTGAATTCCAAAGCAGGTAAAGAAAAAGTATTGGTGTCGGCGGCCGGTGCGATGATGGTGGCCAGAACGCTGACAAGATTATTGACAAAATGAGCGAGTATCGCAGGGAACAGCGATCCGCTCTGCCAACTCAACCAACCAAGGAATAGTCCCAATGGAACAACAGCGATGACATGTACGGGATCCATGTGAAAGGCTGCGAACACAATCGAGGAAAAAAGGACGCCAAGCACAGGCGGAAAAACTCGCGCCAGGCGACTTTGAACATACCCTCGAAACAGTAACTCCTCGCACAAGGCCGGAGTCAG
>CAXGRW010000743.1:0-2929 GCA_964012125.1 uncultured Rhodopirellula sp. | reverse complement strand
GGGCACCAGATCGTTTTTACACTTACCGATTTACCACTGGATTGCAGTAGCTTAAGTCTCATGTCTTTGATCGTTCAAAAGTTTGGTGGCACAAGTGTTGCGGACGTCGAAAAGATTCAGGCCGCGGCCCGAAAGGCGATTCGCGCTCAAAGGCAGGGGCACCAGGTTGTCATGGTCGTTAGCGCGATGGGAAAGAACACCGATGCGCTGCTCGCGCTTGCTGGCGAAATCTGTGATCACCCGCCTGCTCGTGAAATGGACATGTTGCTCAGTACGGGCGAACAGGTCAGCGTGGCTCTGGTTGCCATGGCAATCCACTCTCTTGGGGCCAAGGCAGTCAGTTTGACGGGTGGCCAAATTGGGATGAAGACCGACAACAGCTTCAGCAAAGCACGTATTCAGTCGATTTCGACGGAACGAATCGAAGGGCTGTTGAGCAATGGCAATATTGTTGTTGCAGCAGGATTTCAAGGCATTGATGATGATTTAAATATCACCACGTTGGGCCGCGGTGGCAGTGACACCACGGCCGTCGCTCTGGCAGCAGTTTTGGGAGCAGATGCCTGCGAGATCTACACGGACGTCGATGGTGTTTATACGACTGATCCTCGCTTGCTGCCGGAAGCACGGCGAGTCGATGTGATCAGCTACGACGAAATGTTGGAATTGGCCAGCCTTGGTGCAGGGGTCATGCACAGTCGATCTATTGAGTTTGCGAAGAAGTTTGGTGTGCCAATCCACGTCAGGAGTAGCTTTTCGGATACCGAAGGCACGATGATTGTGGCTGAAGCCGAGTCTCAAACCCAGCCTGTCAGTGGAGCTGCCATGACTCCCGATGAGGCTAGAGTGACAGTGATCGGTGTCCCCGATGTCCCCGGCAAAAGTCAGCAAATCTTCTCGGCGATAGCTGCCTGTAAAATCGCCGTTGATATGGTTGTGCAGAATGTGGGGAAGAAAGGACGAGCGAATGTCTCATTCACCGTGCCAAGCGGGGAACTTGAGGCGACACTCGCCGCCGTTGAGTCTGTGATGGAAGCAGTGGGTGCCGACTCCATTACGCATGACAACCAGGTCTCTAAGGTGTCCGTGGTTGGCTCCAATATGGCCACGCAAACCAGTGTTGCTTCGCGTATGTTTCGGGCGCTCGCAAACGCGGGGGTCAATATTCATATGATCACGACAAGCGAAATTAAAATCTCAACGCTGGTTCCAAAGTCGCAGGCTGCAGTGGCGTTAAGAGCTGTGCATGACGCATTTGACTTGCACAAACGTCCGCAGGATGCCCAGTCGTGGAGCGAAATCAAGAAAGATCGTGACAAAGCCGATGTGGATACGCTGGTCAGTCGCCTGAGAGATGATGCATTGGAGGCACTTACTTTGACTGGTATCTCAATCACTGAAAAACAGGCTCGTGTGACGTTGCATGGCGTACCGGATGAACCCGGTATTGCAGCTGATATGTTTGAGACGATTGGTGCGGCAGGTATCTTCATTGACATGATCGTGCAGGGATACGACGGTGATGGTGGTTCGACAAGTGTCAGCTTTACTGTCGACGACACTGCTTTGCAGGCGAGCCTTGAAGTTGCGAAAAATATCCTTGAAAAGCATGGTATGCGTGACGTTCAGGGTGGCAAAGAAATTGCCAAAGTCACTGTCAGCGGTATTGGATTGCGAAGTCACACTCACGTTGCAACGATGCTGTTTCAACAGTTGGCCGAAGATGCGATCAATGTTGAAATGATCAATACCAGTGAGTTGCAAGTGAATGCAGTGATTGACGCCAAACGTGCTGTCGATGCTGCGGAAGACTTGAAACGGGCATTCGCCGATTCATTGCTTTGATTCTATCAGACCGGTCAGTGGTTTTTAGTTAAGATGTGGGAGTCAAATTCCATTCTCGACTGTGAGTGACTGATGTCTGATCTGATTTGCCGCGCTGCCCTCCGCTTGATTTCCGGTCTGGTCGCTGTTCTGGTTGCCGTTCTCGTTACTGCACCGTTGGGTGCTGCGGACACGGCAGGGGACTTGGGTGCCAGTGCCGCAGCGGATAAGCAACCCTTCAATGTGCTTTTCATGATTTCCGATGATTTGACGGCCAACGCGCTTTCCTGTTACGGCAACACCGTATGCAAAACCCCGAACATTGATGCCTTGGCAGCGCGAGGTACACGTTTTACTCGTGCCTATTGCCAGGGGACTTATTGTGGTCCCAGTCGTGCTTCTTTCATGTCTGGTTATTACCCGCACGCTACTGGCGTGCTTGGCTACAAAAACCCGCGTCCACAAATTGGTGATCGTGCAATGTGGTCCGAGCATTTCAAGAACAATGGGTACTATGCTGCCAGGGTCAGCAAGATTTTTCACATGGGAGTACCTGGTGGCGTACTCAAAGGTGGTGATGGTCGCGGTCACGATGGTGGCAATGGTGCAGACGATGCTCAGTCATGGACCGAAAGGTTCAATAGCCTGGGGCCTGAATGGAAGGCTCCGGGTGACGGGGAGACCCTTGAAAGTAATCCGAATGGAGAACGCCCGGTTGTGGGAGGAAATACCTTCGTTGTTGTTGAGGCCGATGGGGACGACCAGGTTCATTCTGATGGCATGACATCAGCAAAAGCGGTGGAATTGCTCGGGCAAGATCGTGATAAACCATTTTGGTTGGGGGTTGGCTTTGTGCGACCTCATGTCCCATTCGTGGCACCTCGGAAGTACTACAAGCCGTTTCTTCCATACTCGTCGATGACGCTACCGAAAAAACGTTCGGGTGATTGGGATGATATTCCTAAAGCGGGTATCAACTACAAAACCAGCGTCAATATGAAGATGGACATCCGACGTCAAAAAAAAGCGGTCGGCGGATATTATGCTTCGGTTGCTTTCATGGATGCCCAAGTCGGGAAAGTGCTTCGCAAACTTGACCAGCAGG
>CAXGRW010000742.1:0-2930 GCA_964012125.1 uncultured Rhodopirellula sp. | reverse complement strand
AGCTGCATTTGCTTTGCGTCGGCATCAAGCTTGGCAAACTGATGCTCGAGCTGTTCAATTTCCTGACGGACCGATTGAACATCTTCCAAGCCGAGCTTTTCTGCTTCCCACTGCTCCCGAAGGCTGGCAAGCTCACGATTCAACGTCTCCATCTCTTCCTCAACTTCAGCTCGCTTGGCAACGGCGGACTCTTCCTGCTCATCAACTAATTGACGGTGGGCGAGTTCAAGCTGTCGTAGCCGTCGTTGAATCAGATCAATGGGCTCGGGGACACTCTCTTTTTCCATTGCCAACCGACTACCTGCCTCATCAACAAGATCGATCGCTTTGTCAGGAAGGAACCGATCGGAGATGTACCGATTAGACAGATTGGCAGCGGCTACCAGAGCGCTGTCGGTGATGCGTACGCCGTGATGCGATTCGTATCTCGATTTGAGCCCCCGTAGAATCGCGATCGTATCATCAACCGTCGGCTCACCGACGTAAACCGGTTGAAATCGACGCTCCAAAGCTGCATCTTTCTCGATATTCTGGCGGTACTCATCAAGCGTCGTGGCACCGATGCATCGCAATGCTCCGCGAGCAAGTTCTGGTTTCAACAGGTTCGCAGCATCAGCTGACCCCTCTGCATTCCCCGCTCCTACGACGAGGTGCAATTCGTCGATGAACAAGATCACCTGACCATCGGAGTCTTTGACTTCGCGCAAAACGGCTTTCAATCGCTCTTCGAAATCTCCACGGAATTTTGCGCCGGCAACGAGAGCCCCCATGTCCAACGAGATCACACGCTTGTCCCTTAAGCTTTGAGGAATATCACCCTCAAAGATTCGAAGCGCAAGCCCCTCCGCGATCGCCGTCTTGCCAACGCCGGGTTGCCCGATCAGCACTGGGTTGTTCTTGGTTCGACGCGACAACACCTGTACTACCCGCCGAATTTCATTATCTCGGCCGATCACTGGATCGAGCTTTCCTTCTGCGGCCAGTCTCGTCAGGTCGAAACCAAATTTTTCCAACGCTTGATAAGTATCTTCGGCGTTCTGATCAGTGACACGTGCAGACCCACGGACGGCCTGCATTGCTTCCAGCACATCATTTTTTCCAATACCGGACAATGAGAGCAGACTCTTTGCTTTGCTATCAGCGGTTACCAGCCCCAACAATAAATGCTCAGTACTGACAAACTCGTCTTTCAGACTCTCTGCAGCATCAGCGGCAGCATCGAACGTTTTTTGTAAGCTAGGCGCAATACCTGGCTGTCGCCCTCCGGTCACAGTCGGCAATTTTCCAGTTTCACTCGCAACGAGCTCACTCAGCTGCGCCACATCCACATTCATTTTTTCAAGTAGTGGGCGCGTAATTCCATCCGATTCATCTAGCATGGCCGCCAGTAGATGAAGTGGATTGATTTCCGGATTTCCAGCCGAGGCCGCGCGTCCCTGAGCTTCGGCAACGAGTGCCTGTGCTTTGTTGGTTAATTTATCAAATCGAAAAGTCATGGCAGTGTTCCTCCCTTTGCTTCCTAAAAATGCAATTCCTGCGCCAAAAATGTTATGAGTGGGCATAAAAAAAGGCGGGTGTTTGACACCCGCCTCGAACTCAATCAGCAGTGGTCATCGATCACTCTTTGACTTCGAAGTCAGCATCGATCGCATCATCATCGGCATCACCACCGGCACCGGCGGCAGCCGCATCAGGTGCAGCCCCTTCTGGCGTGGCGCTGGTTTTCTCGTACAGCACCTTACTGAATGCCTGTGATGCAGCGTCAAGTTCATCAGATGCAGCCTTGATTGCAGCAGCATCCTCTCCCTCTGCAGCGGTTTTCACCTTCTCGATTGCAGTATTCATCGGCTCGGTGTCCGCTTCAGTGAGCTTGTCCTCGTGCTCCTTCATCTGCTTTTCCAACTGGTAAACCTGTTGGCTAGCACGATTCCGAGCCTCGACGAGTTCGAACTGTTTGCGATCTTCATCAGCATTGGACTCCGCGTCTTTTCGCATCTGCTCGATATCGTCTTCGCTGAGAGCCCCCGCTTCGTTGATCGTCACCGATGCTTCCTTTCCAGTTTTCAGCTCTTTAGCTGAAACGGAAACGATTCCGTTCTGGTCAATGTCGAACTTGACCTCAATCTGCGGAACCCCTCGCGGCTGCGGTGGGATATCCTCAAGGTTGAACTCTCCGAGCAATCGATTGCTGGTCGCCATCTTGCGTTCTCCCTGGAAGACACGCACAGTCACAGCAGTCTGATTATCGGCCGCAGTACTGAAGACATTCTTCTTTTCGGCTGGAACAGTCGTGTTGCGCTCTACCAGAGCGGTCATGACGCCGCCCTCGGTTTCGATGCCGAGCGTCAGAGGTGTCACATCCAGCAACAGCACGTCAGTACGCTCACCGGCGAGAACGCTACCCTGAATCGCGGCTCCAACAGCAACCACCTCATCAGGGTTCACGCCTTGATGTGGCTCTTTGCCGAAGATTGACTTGACCAGTTCCCGCACCTTTGGCACGCGAGTGCTACCACCAACGAGAACAATCTCGTCGATGTCGCTGGCCTCAAATCCGGCGTCTTTCAGAGCACGCAACACAGGCTGGCGGCATCTTTCAACCAGATCATCGACAAGTTCTTCGAACTTGCTGCGTGTGATCTTCATCGTCAGGTGCTTCGGCACGTTATCTGAAACGGTGATGAACGGAAGGTTGATGTCTGTCTCTGGAAGAGAACTCAAATCTTTCTTCGCTTTCTCACATGCTTCCTGCAAACGCTGCAGTGCCATGGGATCGTCACGAAGATCAATCGCGTTCTCTTTCTTGAACTCGTCAGCGACGAAGTTGATCAGTGCCTCATCGAAGTCATCACCACCCAGATGCGTGTCACCTGAAGTACTGATCACTTGGAAGACGCGACTTTCCTGATCCTCATCACCAGAATCGGCAA
>CAXGRW010000741.1:0-2934 GCA_964012125.1 uncultured Rhodopirellula sp. | reverse complement strand
CCACAACCCATGCCAAACGTGGGTGAGCGTCAACCGATGCCTGATCGTATCCTGCAAAAATTTGATCGTGATCGAAATGGCTATGTCGAACTGACAGAAATGCCCCGAGTAGCAAAGCCAGATCTGATGCGGGTGGACGCCGACGATGATGGCCGCCTATCCAGGAATGAAATACAGAACGCAAACCCAAAAATCCTTCTTCAGCTACTAAGCAATCGCCCGGACATGAGAAATTTCAAAGGAGACCAGCGTCCACTGGGGGGGCCAAACGGATTAGAAAATCGACGCACAGACTTCAGGGGCTCTGGTTTCACAGAACCGGGTAAACCTCGTTTCGATGAATCGAAACCACGCGGTGGTTCGGGACCCAACCGACCAGCCAACGGTGAGGGTAGACCAGGACGAAATCCTGCAAACAAACCACCCAATGGGCAAGGGCCACGCGGAGAACGGCCCGGTGGCGGAACACCCTTTGGACGACCAGGCAACCCCAACTAGCCTTTTCGATCGAGCGAATTACCTTGCAAAGAATTGGCTCGAAACCGTGACCACATCGTTTCAAATGCTGAGTGCTGACAATGGATCATGCTCGCTGTTGCTGGCCCAAATCGACAGCTGCGGAAAAGCCGACGCCAAAACTTGAGCCAGACTCTCCATGGCAAATCGCTCGCTCCAATAGTGACCCAGTAAACCCATCCCGACGCCGCAAGCTTCTGCTTCCAAGCAAGCATGAAAAGTCGCTTCTCCCGTGATCAGAACATCACAACCTCGTCGCTTGGCCGCTGACAAGAAACTTCCACCGCTGCCACAGGCAAGCCCGATCTTACTGACCTTGCGATCGGGGTCGCCAACAAACCGAGGACTCGTGGCTCCCACAGCAGAGGCAGCACGATGAACAAGCGAATGCAAACTTTCGGGTTCAGCTAAACGCCCCAAACGCCCGGTGCCCTCGATAGACAAAGACGCGCGGTCATCTTGCGAACCCGTGCTTGTCTTCGCTTCACCTGCTACCGCTACCAAGGTTTCTACTGACTGCAAACCCAAAAGCTCTGACCAGCGTTGATTGATCCCCTCGGCTGCTGAGTCAAAAGCAGTGTGAGCGCTGTACACGGCCACTCCCGCGCCAATCAAATGCAACAACATCTCGCCGGCTACCGAGTCAGAAGTGATACGAGCCAAAGGCTTGAAGGGCAGAGGATGGTGGGCAACAATCAGCCCGACCTGGTGTTCCACAGCTTCCGACACCACATTTGGCGTCACAGTCAAACAGGTCATCACCTTGCTAATCGAGGCACGGCGATTTCCGACCAGCAACCCGACATTGTCCCAGTCTTCGGCTAATCGCAGAGGAGCAATGGATGCTAACGAACTACAAACTGTTTCCAAGCTTATCATGATAGGCTCTGTACTTCGGAAAGACGGCAAGCAAAGTCAATGTCACGGAATTGCATGTACTGTTCGACGTGCAACGAGTCGACTGCACAGCTCAATTGCGACGATCTGAGTCCAGCGCATCCCCAACTGGCTGGCCACCATCATGGCACAAAGATCCGGGAAGTGTACTGAACCGTGGTACTCAACTCTTCGGTACTCAACTCTTCAGCGGCAAAGATGCGAGCTGAATTCAAGGCAACATGGTATTGCTGGCGTGTACTAGGTTACTGGCGTGTACTAGCAACGTGTTGGCAATTTTTGCTAGTAATCGCTGCCCCTTGCTGGTAGTCGCTGACCAGCGTACTTCAGCAAACTTGGCAAGCGAACCTCAGCACTGAGCCTCCAAAGAAAACTCATCGCTGCCCGGCCTACTGAACCTTGCAGCGCAACCACGGCCGTCGCGTAGTCACACGTCTGGCGTAATCACGCTTCTGGCTTGGCCACCCTTATGATGCGGCCACCCTTATGACGTGGTCTGACCTGAAAAATCACTTGGGTGAGATCATGCAGATGATACGACGACCATGCTGCTGTGGCCGTGTTTCCACCTTGCCGAACTCACTTAAGGTCTCGATTACCATTTCCATGACCTTGTGTCCCTCTTCGATGTGAGCCATTTCACGGCCACGAAAGAGAACACTCACTTGGACTTTGTCCTTGTGTTCAAGAAACTTTTCAGCCTGACGAAGCTTGGTGCGGATATCTTCCTGACCAGTTTTTGGTCGAAGCCGAATCTCTTTCGTCTTGGTATGCGACTGCCCGGTGTTCTTTTTCTTATTCTTGTCGTACTTGTATTTACCGTAATCCATGATTCGGCAAACGGGTGGCCTCTCGTTGGGGGCCACTTCAACAAGATCCAAGCCGGCATCGCGAGCCCGCTCGAGGGCTTGTTCAGTGGGAATGATTCCCAACTGCTCGCCCAACTCACTCACGACCCTAATCGGCGTGATGCGAATGTTCTGATTGATGCGTATAGAATCGCGATTTGCTTCCGGTTGATTATTTCGTCGAGGCAATGCCACTAAAAGCTGTCTTCTCCGGCCGAAGGGCGATTCGGCGCATACTAGGGATGGGCGGCCCACGCATAAAAGCGAGACCGTTTGATTACCGTATCAGGCGGTTTGGAGACGTACCCCAAATCCCGAACGGTGAGAACTCTAATTAATGAACGCAAAGTATCAGACGCCCGAGTAGGGAGCGTCAACAGTAATTTAGCGAAAAGGCAAGATTTGCGGGGTCTTTGGACCGAATGGATTGGCTTTCAGGGTTCCTGAGGGGTATCGATTGCTGCGGACTTGACGGAACAGCACTTGCCGCGCAGACTAGCCGGATCGCGATTTCACGCGTTTTGAAGTCTGTACAGAATCACCGTTGACCCTGAGGATGACTCATCAGGGACATCGGAATTCGGGCGGTTAGCTCAGTTGGTTAGAGCGCCACGTTGACATCGTGGAGGTCGGAGATTCGAATTCTCTACCGCCCACTCCCAAAAACCCCGCA
>CAXGRW010000740.1:0-2935 GCA_964012125.1 uncultured Rhodopirellula sp. | reverse complement strand
AGATACTGGAATTCAGGTAACCAACTTCCGATCTGCTGACATGCCTGACTGCACACGCGATGCAAAAACGCCCATCATCAAAACACCCAAGAGAAGTTTCTTTTGGAGCAGCCGCCGTTCTGGTCGCAGACGCCCACGTTTCCAATTTCGGATTCAGCATTTGGAAGATCGATTCCTACTCGCGGGTGAGCTGTCTCCGAGCATCGACGCCGTTCCAGATCTCGCGGTAAATGAAGATGCAGACTTACAATCTATCGCACTAAGCGGAATCAGTGCCGGTGAGGGATCACCAAGTTCCCTCCGGATCAGTGCATTTAGCCACAACGAGTTACTGGTAACTCAACCGACCGTGGTTTACGAAGCTGGACAACCTACAGGTGTCCTGGAACTTCAACCCACGCCAGACACCCACGGCACTGTCACGATCATTGTGACGGTCGAAGATTCAGGGCCGGACAACGACAACGAAACGGTTGCCGACAATGGAGTCACGACAGTCAGTTTCACTGTGAATGTTGCCAGCGTGAATGACCCACCCACACTGACACAGCCAGAATCGGTCGCGTTTACGATGAATTCCGAAGCATCAACTGTGGAATCCAGCCCCACTGTAACGGGCCGCGATTACGGCGATTTACATACCGGATCTACGTTCACATCATCCATTGACCTGACACCAGATGGGACCGGCATGATTATCGGCGCCTCGGGCGGCACCGCTACCGAAGTTGGTTACGTCGAGGTCTATCAACGCGATAGTGAACTGTCACCTTGGACACAAATCGGACAGCAGTTGGTGGGTGATGATCAAACTGCACTGGGTCGCGCCGTCAGCATGAATGACAGCAGCACACGAATTGCGATAAGCACCGGCAGAGAAGTATCCGTCAAGGAATTCGATTCAGAACTGGCGAGATGGGTTTCTCTTGGCACACCGATCATTCAACCTGGCATCGTTGCAAGCGTGGCGATGAATTCAATTGGAGACATGGTGGCGATCGCGACTGCGGATAGCGACGGCATCCCAAATGCACAATTGCATCGATTTGACGGAACTGATTGGCATCTCGAGCAAGGCAACCTGACGATGGGGCAGGATGTTACAGAGGATGTCAAAGATCAAGTGTTACAAAGCCAAGTAGCCATGAACGCTAATGGAACCCGATTGATTCATTCCATAGCAGGTTGCGGGTGTAATGGCATTGGCTTTGCCAAGGTATACGAGCGAAACACCGAGACATCACAATGGAGTCCCTTGGGAGATCGCATTCAGGGCGAAGGTAGCTACGGAAGCGCTGCCGCAATTTCTGGTGACGGCCAGACGATCACCATAGGCGCACCACAACTTGCTACCGAAACTGACTTATTCGGCAACGGACTCGTTGAGGTCCTTCGATTTGACACCGGCTTGCAGCAATGGTTACCACACGGCAATGCGATTGCAGGCACTGCCAATGCACAACAATTAGGCGCAGCGGTCGCGCTCAGCCAGGATGCGGAAACCTTGGTGATTGGATCGCCCGGAGCAAGCACAGAGTTTGCCAATAAGGGCGGAAAGGTCAGCATTTTCAAGTTTGATAATTTGACCTCAGACTGGCAATTAATCCAAGACCATGATGGCCCAGATGCAAACGGATCGTTCGGCTGGCGTACCGCAATCAGCGCGACAGGCAGTTCCCTCATCAGCGGCGCCAGAGGCAGCACCTCAAGCCCCGACAAGAACGGCACGCTCTTTTCATTTTCACGGGCTCACTCAGTCTCCCTTAGTGGAATCACGGCAGGAGGAAATGAACCGCAAGCAGTTCGAATGACCGCACTCTCTGAGCACGTGTCTGTGACGGGCCAACCAACCCTCAACTATGTAAGCGATACTACTGAAACTGCTCTTTTATTCCGCCCCAATCTTGATCATGCAGGAATGGCAGTAATCAAGGTCACGGTCGAGGATGCTGGCTTGGATGGAGACTTTGACACAGCAACCGACAACGGTCTGACCGAACGGGCATTTTCATTTGGTGTTGGACTGTCAAACTTTGAAAATAGAGCAGATCTGCTGAGTCTGGAATTCGGAGAGGCTGGCGGTGACATTCGACTTAGCAAGAACACCGATGGAACAGTCCTTGATATCGAAGGTGATCGCTGGCTCGGCGTGGCAACAGACAAAATATTGCTTCCTGAGGAAAGTCGCATGGTGTTACCCAACCTGCAACACTTCGACCGCGTTGAACTGATTCTCGAAGAAGAACGCAATCTCCTTTTCGATGACACCACGGCATGGCGTTTAGGCACACCGCTCGTGGACGGGCAACGGTTTCTACGCGTCCTGACCAGTCAGGACGATCCATCCGAAATCATCTTCATCGAGGGTGGCGCGGTGTGGCAAAACCCAATTGATCCGAATGACATCGATGCCAGCGGACATGTTTCCCCAATTGATGTCCTGCAGATCATTAACGAACTGGCAGTCAACCTTTTCAGTGACCCACTGACAGGAATACTCTCTGATCCCCTAACAATCGATACCTGGCCAAATCGCAACTTCGATCAGGATGCTAGTGGACACATCACCGCGTTGGATGCACTTCGCGTGATCAATAACCTTGCATCACAACAAAATGGCCAGGGAGGCGAAGGGGAATTCGCATTCCAACTGCTTCCCCAATCATTCTCCCCCGTTTCGCACCCATCTTTCAACGCATTGTATTCCGAAACGCCTCATTCACTCCCTCACTTCACACCATCTCACCGTCAGACAGCACTCGACCTGCAGGCACCATCCGCCGCAAGTTTGCTCGCGAACGCGAACAATGCCAGCGATACTTTCTTGGCAAGAAAATCCGCGACGGAGGCTTCAGGATCACAATCCCCGAGCACCACAGCACTCCTTTCCATCACCAGCGATACCACAAACGCCCGTGATGATTTGCTTCAGAAT
>CAXGRW010000739.1:0-2936 GCA_964012125.1 uncultured Rhodopirellula sp. | reverse complement strand
CGTTACCAGTTAATCGACTTTGGCAGGGGCCGCAAGTTGGAGTCGTTGGCAGGGTATGTCGTTGATCGTCCTTCGCCAGCAGCCGTGGGTACCGTCGCACGCAGTCCTGCGCGATGGAAGCAAGCAGATGCAACCTACAGCGCTGAACAACGCGTCTGGGAATACCATCAGCCATGGCCCGCAGGGCTTTCGATTGATTGCGGCTTGTTTCAAATGCCCGTTCGGCCGACCCCCTATGGGCACATCGGACTCTTCCCCGAGCAGCACCAGAACTGGCGTTGGCTCGGAAGTCGAAGCCAGTCTGATGGCAAGGATTTCGTGGCGAGCCATTCTGCACTGAACCTGTTTGCTTATACCGGTGCAAGCACCATTGCGTTGGCCCGTGCTGGCTTCTCGGTGGCTCATGTCGATGCGGCCAAGCCCAACGTGCAATCAGCCCGTCTAGCTGCCGAAAAAAACAATTTGGGTGAGGCGACCATCCGCTACCTCGTGGACGATGCTGCCAAGTTTGCTGCAAGGGAAGTGAGGCGTCAGCGAAAGTATCATACGATCCTGATGGATCCTCCCGCTTACGGACATTCTCCAAAAGGCAAGGCATGGCGTTTGGAACGCGATTTGTGGCCATTGCTCAACGACTGCTTGCAGTTGCTTGATCGGGAGTCGTTTCGACTGTTAGTAACGGGGCATTCGCCAGAAGTGGGGCAACAGGAAATTCTGAAGTTTTTACGTCAAACTGAGTTTCTAAAACCGTTTCAGGGGTCGTCCCGTTTGATTATTGAGGCGGGCAGGTCACAATTAAGGGATGAAGAAGATCGGAGTCTGGATGCTGGCTTCTTTATAAGGCTGCTAGTGCCCTGAGTTCATCCTCACCTTCCGACAAGATGTGCGTCCGTGAATCAATCGATTGAGCAAGATGCTGAATCTCTGGTTTCGTTGCTGCGTGGCTACCGACGCGTTGTTGTAGCATTTTCGGGTGGAGTCGACAGCAGTGTGGTCGCGGTGGCCTGCCAGAAGGCCAACCTCGAGTTTACCTGTGCAGTCACGGCACAGTCACCAAGCGTTCCGGCTTGGCAAATGGAAACCGCCGTCGCCTTGGCGTCGGAGATTGGGATTCCCCATCGCGTGGTGCTGACGGATGAGCTTGATAATTCTGATTATCAGCGGAATGATTCGAATCGCTGCTTCTACTGCAAAGATACGCTCTACGCATCCATTACGCAGTTGATCGACAAAGTCGTTGATGATCAAGGTCGTGAGGTGACAGTTGTCTCAGGAACAAACCACGATGATTTAGGTGACCACCGCCCAGGGATCACGGCAGGGAACCGGCGGCAAGTGGTGACGCCGCTGGCAATGCTGAAGTTCGGAAAGTCGAAGGTCCGTGAATTGGCACTGCACTTTGGGTTATCAAATCATGATCTGCCCGCTGCACCCTGCTTGGCAAGTCGAATCGCTTATGGCGTAGAAGTCACCCACCAAAGACTCACGCAGATTGAACAGGGAGAGGCTTGGCTCAGAGATCAAGGAGTAACTGAGTGTCGTGTAAGGCTGCACCACGATGGGCTTGCTCGTATTGAGGTGCCGCGGAACCTGCTAGAATCTGTGCTTGAGTTGGATTCGGACGGGCACCTTGTAAACCAATTCAAGCAGTTTGGCTTCAACTTTGTCACACTGGATCTGGAAGGGTTTCAGTCGGGGAAGTTGAATCGGGCAATCGTTCCACTAGAGTTACCGAAGCCGCGGACTGAAAAAGGGATATCGATTAATGAACAGGGATGAAGCCGAGAAATCAGATGGCTACGTCAACCCCGGTGACGAAGCTGCTCCAGAAAGTGCGGACGTAGCGGGTAAGGCCGATGATGGTGAAAACCAAGGTCAGGATACCAACCTCATGTCTGCGGGCAGCACACGTGAAGTCGCCTACCCAAGTCTGGTCGGCAGTCGTCTTGGTGATTATCAGTTGCTCAGAAAACTTGGGCGAGGCGGAATGGCGGATGTCTATGCGGCGAGGCAGCTTTCGCTGGGGCGAGAGGTTGCCTTGAAAGTCCTGCGTCCCGATTTTGCACGCGACAAGGACTACATTCATCGGTTTCGTCGAGAGGCTCGCGCTGCAGCAAAACTGAATCATCCTAACATCGTGCAGGTGTACGATGTCGGAAATGTTGACTCCGTGCATTACATTGCTCAAGAACTGGTTGATGGTGAGAATCTTCGGCAGTCGCTCGATCGTAATGGTGTGATCAGCACGGAGGATGCGATCGAAGTCTTGGTTGGTGTTGCATCGGCACTTGAAGTGGCGGCCGAAGCTGGGATCACTCATCGTGATATCAAGCCTGAAAACGTGATGCGTAGTGTTAGAGGTATCATCAAAGTTGCTGACTTCGGCTTGGCGAGAATTGGCACCGATGTGGATGCGACCCAGTCGAACCTGACGCAGGTGGGGTTGACTTTGGGAACACCCCGCTACATGAGCCCTGAGCAAGTGCAGGGTAAGACGGTTGATACTCGCAGTGATCTCTACTCCCTTGGCATCACGGCGTATCACCTGCTGGCAGGGCGGCCGCCATTTGAAGCAGAAGATTCATTGGCCTTGGCATTGATGCATCTACACGAAACCCCGGTGCCGCTGGATCGAAGCCGGGTGCGTTACAACTGCGATGGCGAACCCGATCTTCCGGAATGGTTGATTGCAGTTGTCAGTCGTCTGATGAGTAAGTTGCCGCAGGATCGATTTCAGTCACCGAGTGAATTGCTTGATGCAATTCGCAACGAAGCGGCTATATCGAGCTTGGGTGGGTTAGGCGTTGGAACCGCAGCGGCAACGATTCGACTTCAGCGTGCAACCGATCGTACACGCAAACGCTTGGAAAAACGTAGCGTGGCAATCGCAATCAGCATCGTGTTGCCCGTCGTCTTTGCCGGATTAGTGTGGTGGT
>CAXGRW010000738.1:0-2943 GCA_964012125.1 uncultured Rhodopirellula sp. | reverse complement strand
CATATCGAAATTGGTGGATCGACCTTCGATACACAACTGTGGGCTGCAACCAACGTAGGCAAGCTCATTGAAAAGCCGATCCCCAATGCGTGGTTCGTCGCTGAGTCAGATCACCAGATTCTGGGCTGGGCAGCGACCCGACCACACAGCCAACGTCATGGCTACCGCTACACCTGCGAGACCGCGATTTACTTGCATCCGAATTCCACAGGATGCGGCATTGGAGATCAACTACAGACGCAATTAGAAGAGCATTGTCGCCAAGTTGGATTACACCATGCCGTTGCAAAAATAATTAGCGACAACCACCGAAGTATATCATTCCACCAACGACACGGTTACGAAATCGTCGGTGTGCAAAAGGAAATCGGACGCATGCAAGATAAATGGTGTGATGTCACAATCATGCAACGAATCTTTCGTTGATCGCCGACGCATGACATCCGAGCTACCAGCAGATGATGCACCTATCTGAGTTCACCCTATCTAGGCTCCGCCTATCTGGACTCAGCGACTGGCCGATCGTGCTTCAGAAAGCATGCTAACCATCTCAGGAATTATCAGTGACGCTGGCAGTGCGTAACTGACGACGCGACCTGCCCGAGCAATGTTGATCCCGATGACATTGCCTTTGCTATCCAGCAGTGGTCCACCGCACTCATCAGGATCCAGAACGGTATCGTGCTGCATGACTTGATCAAAGCCTGACAGTCGAACGTTTCGTGGCCCATTGACTCGTGCGTCGCTTTCAGATTCCTGCATCACGTTCAAGTCACGAATCGAAGCATCCACATCCATCGTGCTTGGATCCTCTGCTTCGTCATCTCGTGAGATTGTAAGGCGAACACTTTCGCCCGGGAACATTCCACGTAACGTTTCAATGACACCCAAACGGCTTCGTTCTTTCCGACCGTTGATTGCGACAATCAAATCTCCCTTTTTCAGGCCGGCGGCTTCGGCTCCGCTGTCAGGAAAGACGCCGCGTACCATAGCTCTTCCTGTCCGATCATCCTGCAGCAGGACACCGAGTCGCCCTTGATGAGAAATCGGGCGTGGCTTCGCCCCAATCACGCCCAATCCGATCGGGTTTGACTTTCGCCCAACGCTGATCACGAAGCTCGCCACCCGCGGTATCTCGCCTCCGAACTTAGCGGGTCTTAAGTTCAGATCCCCTTCGACTCTCAGCATCGCTAAATCGTTACTTCGTCGCACGGCGGCAACGCGGGCGGGCAATAGTTGTCCATCGCTGAGTCGCACACGAATCGGATCACCACTCAATTCACTTCGCTTGGTCAGGATGAACCCATCCTCAGCGACAATCGTTCCCAACGCCACGGGTCGATCACCACTGTATACCTGCACGACAGATCCAGATATCTTCTCCGTCACTGGTCGAATCAGGTTCATCATCGACGCATTATCGCGTTGTGGAAGTGGCTCGAATTGAGCTCGTACCGTTTGCCCCTTGGTTGCCAACATCATGATGATGAGACCGAAGGAAAGTTTTCGTGCGTAGGAACGCAAGTTACTGTTCACTAGCCTGCACCAAACCGAGTCTGAATTTTCGTAAAATCGTTGCATACTGCTACTCGCCTCGCCCGATCACAACCCGAAAGAACACAATACGTCCGTCACGCTGCCCACGCACTCGAACATTTTCACCGGGCATTGTCTCTGCGACAGCTGCTTTGAGCGATTGAAAATCTGTGATTTTTCTATTACCAAACTCCTTGATGATATCCCCTTCTTGGATTCCAGCTTTCTTCGCAGCTGAACCGGGACGAACGATATCGATCACTGCCTCCTCAACTTGCGAGTTCCCTTGCACACCGAGCACGGGACGAAAGCCTGGCAGCGTTCCCCAAGAGTCACCAGCCGCCAACCGGTCCCATGAGTTAATGTAATTATCAATCGGAACGTGCAAATTTTCTTCGATGTCATTCCCGATGCGACTATGAATTGCAATCAAGTTCCCTGACAAATCGAACAACGGGCCACCGCTATCGCCGCCAATCAAAGCACAGTCAGTCCGCAACGCCGATTGTTTGACTAGAGCGATCCGCCCAACGCGGGTAACAACGCCTCTTGCTTGGTCGAATCCACTGGGATGGCCGGTCGCAATGCACCACATACCGCGGGCAAGTTTGCTACTGTCGCCTAACGTTGCATGGGGCCACTCTGCTCCCTCATTCTGCCCTGGGCTAATCTGCAACATGCCCGCGTCAACGTTTTTGTTCAATCCGAGCGTCATCGCCTTTAAACGTTGCCCGTTTGCCAAAATTACGGTCGCTGGCTTGTTGGGTCGCATCGCTACATGAGCAGCGGTTAACACCTTGCCGCCTCCATCGATGATCACGCCACAGCCCTGTGCTTGGCCAATTTTGATACTCACGGTGCACAGCTTGGCTGCCGCTGAGACTTTACCAAATTGCTGTTCGAGCAGGCGTAGCTGTGCAAGAGTTTTTGGCACTGTCCCCGCGGAAAGAATGTTCTGAAGATCTTCTGGGACAGGAATTTTCGTCTCAGACGACTCGTCGCTTGGGGTCGGAGCGACCACAAGGGGCTGAGCCTTCACCGTAAGGCCCACCGTTCCAAGGTAGCCCGCTAACAGCACAACGGCCACAATCAGCGAATGCGGTCGGCCAACGAGGCATTTTTTCTTCATGCAATACATCACCACTGCCCCGCATCGGTGCACAAATTTGGAGGACAAGTGTTTTTTGGCAAGAACACGTTCAATTATCGGTATTTTGCTAGTTACGACGACCCGTACCCGACAATGTAGCATAATCTCCGCTCCCCTCTTTACCTCTCTCTTTTTGTCAAGATCTCTTAAAAAGAGCAATCTCTGCTAACCGGAAAACCACCTGAAATGAGCAATGTTTCGAACCAAACCATGATTTTTGGGTGCGGCTACCTTGGTCGCCGGATAGCACGACTGGC
>CAXGRW010000737.1:0-2946 GCA_964012125.1 uncultured Rhodopirellula sp. | reverse complement strand
AGCAACCCGGACAACAACCCGGCGGTCGAGGCAATCGCAATAGCTCGAACACGCTTGGATCTGGTTGGGATAGAAATGCTGCCAACGATCCTGCAGGCGATCCCCTCACGGGCGATGGCTTTATCGAGTGGTCCGACCGATTGCGTGACGTCGAAGAGATGGTCGACTCTGCTGAATTGCGTTCCGAAGCAGCGAGGATTCGTGATCGTGCGAGAGATGTTCGGCTTGAGTTTCGACGGAACTCAAAGGAGCCTCAGTGGGATCTCGTTGAAAAGATGATTGCTGAACCACTGCGAGAGCTGAAGCGAAATGTTTCGGAAGAGTTGCTCCGTCGTTCTGCGGAAAAAAATGCTCCGGTTTTGATTGATCGAGATCCGGTGCCTGTGGAATACACAGATGCAGTGCAAAAGTATTACGAGAGTCTTGGGAGTGGCCGTTGAGTATCTGGAAGATGATCGGTCAGGTGGACGGTGAGATCGTCTGGGGTGCGCCTCAGTGGATGCTACCTGCTTCGTTGATTGCTGGGGCGTTAGCCGTGGTGGTGCTGTGGGGATACACCCGTCCCTATGCGTCGTCGAGTGTTCGTGGCTTTGCCGCGGTACTGAAATTGGTGGCAATTTTACTGCTCGCATTCTGTTTGCTGGAGCCGATGCGGAGCGGAACACGGCCCCGACCTCAGGCGAATATTTTACCCCTGTTGGTCGACAACAGTCGCAGCATGTTACTCAAGACGGATGTTGGAGAGGAAAGCCGACGTGAGCAGGTGACTCGCATGGTGGATGAGGACACTGATTGGCGACGCAGGTTAGGGCAGGCGTTCGATGTGCGTTCGTATCTGTTCGATTCACGACTTGAAAGTGTTGACCAGTTGAGCGATTTCGAAGCAGACGGTTATGCGTCATCGCTTGCAGGAAGTTTGCAGTCTTTGGATGAGCGGTTTGCTTCTCGGCCGGTCGCTGGGGTTTTGCTGTTTAGCGATGGCAACCTAACGGATCTTCCGCCTGGCGATGTGGATTGGTCCAAGCTTGGTTTCCCAGTCTACCCGGTGCTACCTGCTAGCGATGATGATTATCAGGACCTGCGAATTGTGGATGTGAGTGTCAGGCAGACAGACTTTGAGTCAGCGCCGACTACGGTCACAATCGCACTGGATTCTGATGGAATGGATGGTCAGACGGCATTTGTACGACTGGCAGATGCCCGCAGCGGCCAGCTAATCGAAGAGCAGCAAGTCAAGTTGGGTGAAAGTGACGAGCGGCAGGAAGTTCGCTTTCGGTTCCGCCCACAGGAGACGGGCGTTACTTTCTATCGAGCCACAGTTTTCACTGAGGATGATCGAACTTGGGGTGAGGCAGTAGCGGTCAAAGCACGACCCAACGAAGATTCGGTAGAAGACAGTACGACAGATATTGAAACGGGGAGTACAGCGTCAATAACTTCTGGTAACGACGAGTTAGACAATCCGGCCGACGACAATGCTGTATCTGAGGAAAAGTCTGCGGGTGCGACCGGAAACAACGGTAACGCGTTGCGTGTTGCAGAGGGTGTTGGGGGATCGGATGCTCTTGAACGAGACAATCGAGGTTCCGAAGCAACATTGATGAACAATCAGCGCATTGTGACCGTCGATCGCGAAACAGGACCCTATCGGATTTTGTATGTTGCCGGGCGTCCCAACTGGGAGTTCAAGTTTTTGCGACGTGCATTGCAGGAGGACGCGGAGGTTCAGTTGGTGGCGCTGCTTAGAATCGCCAATAAGGAGGCGAAGTTCAGTTTCCGTGATAAATCAGTCAACTCTACCAATCCACTGTTTGCCGGGCTGGGTGAGGGCGAGGAGGAAGCAGCACAGCAATATGATGAGCCGGTGATTATACGTTTAGGAGTGAAAGAATCAGAGGAGTTGAGTGACGGGTTTCCCGAAACCGCCGAAGAGTTGTTTGCCTATCATGGGGTGATCTTGGATGACGTAGAGAGCAGCTTTTTTACTCAGGACCAAATGTTGCTCCTGCGAAAGTTTATCGCGGCCCGCGGTGGCGGATTATTAATGCTCGGTGGTAGTGAGTCATTCGCTTCTGATAAATTTGCCGAAAGTCCTTTGGGAGAACTCTCTCCGGTTTATGCACCGCGGTCTAGCAGCCAGACGTTGGATGGGCCTTTCGCAATTGAACTGACGCGGGAAGGCCTGCTGCAACCGTGGGTTAGGTTACGGGATACGGAATCTGCGGAAAAAGAACGCATGCGTGGCATGCCGCCCTTTTTGACATTGAATCAGGTTGGGGATGTGAAGCCGGGTGCGTCACAATTAGCGACTGCTACGGTGGCTGGTGACCGAAAGGTTCCTGCTTTGATCGCGCAGCGTTTTGGTAAAGGCCGGACTGCGGCGCTCACCGTGGGCGACATGTGGCGTTGGTCAATGAGGCGGAACGATACGTCTCTGAATGATGACGGGGCATCTCAGCGTGATGACCCCGCACAAGCATGGCGGCAGTTGTCCCATTGGCTTGTGAATGATGTACCTCGACGCGTGAATGTGCGTGTAGAGAAAGGTGACGACCCGAGTAAGCCGGTCACTCTAGTGGTGACGGCACGTGATGAGGAATATTTGCCACTCGATAATGCGTCGGTCGAACTGGTGATCTCTCCGGTGCAGGGTGAGCCGTTTGTGCTGAAAGCCGAGATGGATGACAACGAGGCAGGAAAGTACGTCGCAACTTACTGGTCTCGGGAACCGGGGGGATATTCAGTCACCGCCAATGTGACTGCCGCTGACGGGGCGGCCTTGGGGATGGCGCAGGCAGGATGGACTTCTGATGCAGGAGCGGCAGAGTTTAGTGATTTGAAACTGAACCGAAAGCTGTTGCAGCAGATCGCCGACCAGACAGGTGGTGAAGTGATCTCTGAGAGTGATTTGGGTCGCTTCGCAGATGACCTGCCAAATCGTGATGT
>CAXGRW010000736.1:0-2948 GCA_964012125.1 uncultured Rhodopirellula sp. | reverse complement strand
CGGTGTTGCTTACATTTGGGATCGTGATGGTGATTTCAACCTCAATTGCAATCTGGCGACAGTGGAATTGGAAGCCATCACCGATGCAGAGGAAGAGGCAGACGTTCGGTCGTTAATCAAGCGTCATGCTGAGTTGACCGAAAGTGCCATTGCCGCAGAAGCATTGGCAAACTGGCCTCAGTTCATCACTCAGTGCATCAAAGTGATGCCAACGGATTACAAACGCGTTTTGAATGAACAGAAAGCACAGACGGCGGCGAACGCCTGATGTTTAGCACCTGATATTTCAACGCCCATTGTTTCAACGAATGGGGCGCAATCGTTCTTGAAAAATTTATAAAATTATCGACCTTCACTGAAGGAAAACATCACATGGGTAAGCCAACAGGTTTTAAAGAGTTCGATCGTAAAAAAGTTCCGTGGCGACTGCCTGTCGTGCGGATCAATGATTATGACGAAATTTACACTGAGCCACGTGTGGAGCACCTGCAGGATCAGGGAGCACGTTGCATGGACTGTGGCGTTCCGTTCTGTCAGTCGACGACGGGGTGTCCTATCGACAACTTGATTCCAGAGTGGAATGACCTCGTCTATAACAATCGTTGGAAGGAAGCCAGCGAGCGGCTGCACAAGACCAATAATTTCCCTGAGTTTACCGGGCGAACCTGCCCTGCTCCCTGTGAGGGTTCGTGTGTGCTTGGGATCACGAATCCACCGGTGACGATCAAGAATATCGAAAATGCGATTGTCGATCGTGCATGGTCAGAAGGATGGATCCAGCCAACGCCACCTGCCAGTCGAACTGAGAAGTCGGTGGCTATTGTGGGAAGCGGACCGGCTGGACTATCAGCGGCGGATCAACTCAACAAGGTTGGCCACAACGTCACTGTCTACGAGCGAGCCGATCGGATTGGCGGCTTGTTGCAGTACGGCATTCCAAACATGAAACTGTCCAAGGAGGCGGTCCAGCGTCGTGTTGACAAAATGACCGAAGAGGGCATCAAGTTTGTTACCGGTGCTAACATTGGCAAAGACATTTCACCGAGTGATTTGCAGCAGGACTTTGATGCTGTGTTGTTTGCTTGTGGCGCTACGAAGCCGCGTGATTTGCCGTTGCCTAACCGGGAAGCGGAGGGTGTTGCCTTTGCGATGGATTTTCTCACCGGGAACACGAAACAGATGGTTCATGGTGATGCCAATAGTGAAAAATTCATCAGTGCAGAAGGCAAGGATGTGATTGTGATCGGTGGTGGTGATACCGGCACTGACTGCATTGGAACCAGCATCCGTCATGGCTGCCGAAGCGTCGTCAATTTTGAATTGTTGCCAAAGCCTCCCGAGGAGCGCGCCGACGATAACCCATGGCCGGAATGGCCACGCATTTTTCGTGTGGATTATGGTCACGAAGAAGCTACTGCCAAATTCGGGCATGACCCTCGTCAGTATCAGCTACTCAGCAAAGAGTATCTCCTCGATGATGCGGGTAAGCTTCGGGGGATCAAGACGGTTCAGGTCGAATGGGCCAAGAAAGACGATGGTGGCTGGGCAATGAGCGAGGTTGAAGGCTCTGAGAAGGAATGGCCTGCACAGTTGATTCTGTTGGCGATGGGATTCCTTGGGCCCGAATCATACGTGGCTGAAGCCGCGGGGTTGGAGGTCGATTCTCGCAGTAATTTCAAAGCTGAACATGGCCAGTTCGCCACGAGTGTTGACGGCGTGTTCGCTGCCGGTGACTGTCGTCGCGGACAAAGCCTTGTGGTTTGGGCGATAAATGAAGGTCGAGGTGCGGCTCGTGCGATCGATATTTATCTGCAGGGGTACAGCGATCTGCCCGCGCCAGGCCAGACCATGGGCACTTCAATGGAAGTGGCTACGTCTTGATAACTTGAAGTGTGCAGATACTGGCAGATTTCAGCTGGCTAATTTGTACGCGATCTCATCGAAGCTTCATGATGTAGCCCACCCTTTATCGGGTGGGCTTTTTTTATCCCCGGCAGCTTCCTGTGATTCCCCCCCTCTTTTCATGACATAACGAGGGGCGACGGAATTGATAAGTAGGTGTGAAACACGCGTTCTTCGTTTTATTTGCAAGCACGCCGGAAGCTGACATTGACACCACCTGAGCCGGCGTCCTAACGTCCGACAGTCCGGTGGAGTCGCGATAATTTACGTCGACTTTGCTGATTTTGTGGATTCGTTCAACGCTGAATGCCGATGTCTCCGATCGAGGTAGTCCGGAATTCATGTGTCATAGGTTGGCAGGATGCTTAGAAATACCAAACGAACAATTGTAGTTGTCACCACCTGTACGCTTGCAGGTATGGTCTCATCAGGATGCTCCATGTCGGGGCGAAATCTGCTCACGCTGCAGAAGAAAGATCCACCTGCGGAGGTTCTGGCCGAGAGTGGTCCCACCTCGAGCTTTCCAGTACCACCAAGTTCGCAGGCGACTCCCAACGCGATAGCCTCTGTGGCTGGCGGCACTGCTGCTGCAGCAGCAAACGGACCGATCCCAGCATCGCAGCCAGCTCAGTTTGCCGGCTTGAGTGCGTCTCCAGGATACTCCGCGTCGCCAGCGCCAACCGCACCGAATTGGGCGGCAGCACAAGCGAATGGTATTTACGGTAACGCGGCAACTCAGTCGGTTGGCTTTCAATCACCCGCTTCACCATCAGCAAATCCTACTGGCTACACGTTCGGGAACAAGGCATTGACCCCGAAGGCTGACGATACAGGAACTGCCTTTGCCATGTCAGACGCGGCGAAACAGTCCCCGGCAACGTCAGCAACTGCCAGCACTGGATTCGCTGTTCCGGAAACATCGTTCGCAAAGCCTCAGGCCACTGGTTACCCAACACCACCTGCCATTCCGCAGGGAGGTTTTACTTTCCCTACCAGTGGTACTGCCGCAGCAGCGATTACTCCACCTAAATCAAACATCAATGGTT
>CAXGRW010000735.1:0-2952 GCA_964012125.1 uncultured Rhodopirellula sp. | reverse complement strand
TGTGTGAACTTGCGGATATCCCGAATCCACATTTGCAGTTCGATCCCGGCAACCCCGAACAGGTGCTGGTGCAGGTAAACCGCGGTTCCGAGTTCACTCCGACAACAGGATTGACCAGGCTCAGTGGATCACGCGGCGCAACCCTTTGCCTAGTAGGCGTGCCGTCAGGGAAGATCACATCACTGCCGGTGGGCTTGCCCTCCACTCCATTGATCTCCGGGCATTCCACGTGGGCTGGACGGAGCGGGGGTGTGGTGTTCACGACGGCGCCGGGTGTTGCTGATAGCTTGCTGTCGAACACAGGCGTTTTTCACTTGGCATCAGGTGCGGACAAGCCCGTTCAAATCGTTTCCGGCCAGCGATTCAATCATCTCGCTGTTTCCGATGATGGACAGTTTTTTATCGTCGATGATTATCGCACTCAGTCGATCCAAATCGGCAGCGTCGAGACTGGAAGATTTCTAAAGTTGTGCGATTCCCGCACTCGCCAAGGAAAGCCACAGTACACGCACGCTCATCCCTACCTGACACCCGATAACCGCCACGTCATCTTCAATTCCAATGTCACCGGAGTGACTCAAGTTTACGCCGCCACAGTGCCAGCGGCGTTCCTCGAAGATGTGGCAAAATCGAGACACAGACAGCGTGATACTCAGCGATGAAACGAACTATTACAAACCCCCAGTCATTTCTTGCTATCTGTTTTATGCTGTGCTTCTTGCACTTTGCCGCACCGGTGGTGCTGGCTCAGGTTGGAGGTGGCCCGCTAATTACGCTCGCTGAAGCAGGGCAGACGCCTTATCAGATCGTGGCAGCGCCGGATGTGGATGGGGTCGAGGCTTATGCCGCGAACACTTTGGCAGGTTATCTTCAGGAAATGACCGGAGCGGAGTTCCCTGTCGTCTCGCCCAATGAACATGAAGCGGATCGGCCAGCCATATTTGTGGGGCTGAGCGAGTCGGCTTTGGAACGGCTGGGGCGGGAGCCGCTTTCGAAGTTGCGTGATCAGGAACACGTCGCGTGCAGTCTCGGTCCAAATATCCTACTTTACGGAAAAGGGCATCGCGCGGCTCTTGATGCCGTGATGTTGTTCCTTGAGAGTTCACTGGGATGGCGGTGGTATTCGTTCCTCGAAAAACCCGTTGTCCCAAAGCAGATCACATTGATACTGAAGCCTTTTTTCAAGACGCGCAGTTTCGATTTCGATTCGCGTCACTTGGCGTTGCGATTTGGTGCCTCTTTCTACTTGCAACATGGCGTCAACATGGGACTCGAAACCAAGTTGCTGCAGCGGCAGCAGGCAGTACCCGATTATCTCAAGTCGTGGTTTCCGAACGAGAAATTTGTTCACACTTCGCATTCTTACATTCCACCAACGCCGACTGCCAAAAACGCGGATGGATTCGTCTGGGTCAAGAAACGCAACTACTTCGAGACGAATCCGGAATTCTTTTCTGTTGCAGCGTCCGGAAAGCGAGTTGCCAATCTGCAGCTCTGCTACAGCGATCGCGGATTGCGGGATGAACTGACTCGGCAGGTGCAACGGCAGATTCAACTCTCGGGCCCGCGACAACTCATTATGCTCGACGCTGCGGATCGCCCAGGACGGTTCTGCCATTGCCATCGTTGCATTGCGCTCGAGAACCACTATCAGACTCCCGGTGGTCCGCTATTCGACTACCTCATCGAACTGTGCAAGGTGTTGAAACACGAACACGCAGAAACGCGAGTCAAGACGCTGGCTTATCGCCGTAGCCAGACGCAGGTTCCGCCCCGCCTGCCGAACGGAAAGTTGTTACCAGACAACCTTGTCATCGAATTCGCACCCATCGAGGACTGCTATTTTGCCGACTGGACACATTCTGATCCGGCGATTCAAGAAACGTTTCAGCATCTGAAGGACTGGGCAGCGATTACTACGCCAGGGAATTTGTACGCGTGGATGTATCCCAATCCTTGGGGGACAGGGCATGAAATGCCTGTCGGTAATGTCGATCGGGTCATTACCAACATGCGGCTGATGCACAGAGTCGGGGTGCGCGGCATTTTTCTCGATCATCATGGTGTCAACTCACGAAGTGGTTGGAGCGAGCTGCAGGCGTTTTTGGTTTTGAAACTGGCCCAGGACATCGAAGCGGATACCGACGCACTGATCGTAGAGTTTACTGATCATGCCTTTGGCCCGGCCGCTTCGCTGATGCGGCAATATCTCGGGGAATTGGAAGCGGCCCGCAAGGCGATGACGATCCTGCCGACACATGTCGGCTACAAGTCACGCAATCTTGACGATGGCACTTTTCCCTACCTGACGTCTACGAACCTGCATCGCTGGCAACAGTGGTTTGAGAAGATGGAATCCGCGACCGCTCAGCTGCCGCGTGAGCTCGCTAACGTGCGCTCGCAGCGTCGCGAGCTGGACATTGCCACGCTGTGGAAATGGTTTGACCTGCAGACCACGTGGCCGGACATTTATTCCGAGCATCAGGAAGTTGCCGAGCGAATCCTCGCCGCCAACAAGGCGAAAACGTCTTCCGGAGTCGCTCCCGCGTGGGCACTTGGTGAGGAACTCGTCAGTCAGCTTGTCACTCTGATTGATGCGGGCGGTGAGAAGCCTTTGCCCGCGGAGTTCGATCGCATTGACCGAAAACGTATCCGCACTTTTCTGCCACGAAATAATGCCCGAGGTGAGAAAATCCGCAGCGTCAAAGACGCTGAAGCAGCCTTTGGGACGGCCACCGTGGTGGACCAGCCACAAGTGCCCTTTCGTTGCGGGTTCAGCGAGTGGAAATCCCGCGTGCCTAGCGTCGTCACGCACGGTCCGCGTCTCGAAATTCAGAGTGACCAGATTGCACCTGCAAAGTATCGCCTCTACCCGCTCGGCAAGATCGATTTGACCACGGACGATAGCTTGATCTGGTTCGGCCGCAGTTGGGCAACCAATCTGGAAATCGG
>CAXGRW010000734.1:0-2962 GCA_964012125.1 uncultured Rhodopirellula sp. | reverse complement strand
CCGACCCTTCTTGAAGAGATCAAACGATGCGAGGATTTGCTTACGTCATTGCTGTTTTGGCTGCCATCGGAATCATGATTGGCATTGTGTCTTATCCAAATCAAAATGAGCCAACCAGCAGTCGCACTGCAACGACGCCTGTCTCTGCTGCCTTAATGACGGAATCTGGCACATTAACGATTGCTGTACCCACCATGCAGTGTGAAATGGCTTGCTTTCCGAGAGTAAGGACAACTCTGGAAGGAAAGGATGGTGTTCAGTCCGTTGAACTGGCAACTCAGAAAGAAGAGGGCGTACTGGATAATCGCCAAGTGATCGTAAATTATGACAATGGATTCAATCTGAATGCGGCGTTGTCCTCATTGGTTGAGGAAGGTTTTCCAAACTCTGCTGTCGTCGAGTGAATTTTAGCAGCAGACTTTCATAGCCCCGCCCCATTCAACCATGGTATGCACCCAAATGGACAAAGCCGGTATCTTGCTGGTTGGACATGGAACACGAAATGCTGATGGGACCCGGCAATTTTTTGAGTTGGAAGAACACTTAAGCGACTTGGTTACCCCCGCGCCAGTTACCGCTGGCTTACTGGAATTCCAAAGTCCATCGATTCCGGAAGCATGGGATGAACTGTTATCCCAAGGGGTGACTCACATCCACGTTGCGCCGTTGTTATTGTTCGCGGCGGGCCATGCCAAACAGGATATCCCTGACATACTGGCGGAATGCCAAGCCCGAAGCGTTCATGTTACGTTTGATCAATCGCGTCCACTCTCTCGACATGCAGCGATCATTGATCTTGCGATGCAGAGATTGAATACAGCGTTAGCGTCCTGTCAACATTCTCCCGAGCGCACAGCGGTCATCATGGTGGGTCGTGGCAGTCACGATCCCTGTGCCAAAGCGGACATGCGGGTTCTCAGCGAGATCATCAGCCATAGATCGTTTGTAGCTGAAGTAATCACAACGTTTTACGCAATGACCGAACCCCGCTTACCAGACACACTTGAAATAGTGGCCCTCAGTGGGCGTTTTGATACGGTAGTGGTCCAGCCGCACTTGCTATTTGAAGGTAAATTGAACGAAGCGATTTTGAATCAAACAAAGGAAGCGGCAAACAGGCACCCATCTCTCCAGTGGCTCACTTCTGGTTACCTCGGCCCTGATCCTTTGCTTGCTAACGCCATAGCCAACCGAGCGGGAATGCAGTGAAGACTATACCCGGGTTGAAAGCTGCACCCGGGCGGAAGGCTGGCCCCGATGTGACTGCTCACTCGCGTGCCAGATTGATGATCGCATCTGCAATCACTCGATCTTCGAGCTGCGTGACAGATACGTTAGCGCCCCGAAACCAATTCATTGCTGGAGCGATGTAATCGGCAGGTGCTGTCGGACTCGCCACGGGCCCATTCCAGGCAGTGCTTTGCCACTGTCCTCGCTGCTCTGACCACTCGTACTGCCCGCCAAGGCTGCACTGCACATCGGCGCCCACAATACCTTTCACAGTGAACAACACCTCGTCCGGTCTCAACTGAAACTGGTGAGTGATTGAATCAAGGAACTGCGCTGTGGCAACACTGCTGATGCGGGCTCTGGCGTACAGTTGTGCATTCGCCCAGCTTTCCAACTGACTGCCATTCAAATCACCGATGTTGGCACGAATCTGAGCTGGATTTGGAGCGTCATTAGCTGCCAAGAACGGCAAACTCTGAGTGATCACCTCCGGCTGAAATGAGAGGATGCTGAACTTGCCATCCGTAAAACGGTACAGCCCGCCCAAAAGACGACTCATTCCAGGGCCCACCGGTTGGCCACGCCCTAAACCAAGGGGTAGACGATCGAGTGCACTTGGCTGAGGCCAAGCACCGAGGTATCCCGGTAATTGCCTCAAGGAAAGATAGGTTTTGATAATGCCCTCAAACTGGTCAGGCGTGGGAGGCACCGTATCCTTGATCGCGACAAATAGATGAGTGGGTGGGCCAAGCTGCTGGGAAGCAACATGTGCTTGCACTGAAATTATGTCATCAGGCGCAAACTGCATTGCGACCTGAGTGGGCGGACCGAGTTGCTGGGCATATTTGCCGTACTTACCGGGATCGAATGGCGCAACCTCAGCATGTATCGTCAATCGTTCACGCTTCGAACCAGGGTCTCGATCATCACGGTGGATTCCGACCATGATCGGGTCCATAGTGGCAAATCGGTTGGTGTATTCATTTGCTATCTGACTGTACCAAGCAAACTCCTGAGGAGTTACTGAATTAATTTCAACATCAGCGATTGGAAGAAAACTGCCTCGGGCACCACGTTTTGTATCCAGTGCGGTGTTATTCAGTTCAAACACACCGCTGCCATCTGACCGAACACCAAAATTCGGTGGCAGCATTCCTGTGGCAACCAACTGGTCGATACCCAAGTCGCTGGGCGGCAATTTTGATTCCATTGCGCCCGCCAGTCTGGCTAGTTGGACAAGAGAAATATCTGCCTTGGCAAACATCCGACGACGCAACTCGATCAGATATTCTGGTGAGATCAGACCCCGAAGCATTGCGGGAGCAAAATAAGCAAAAATGGTGTCATCACGCTCAAGCGGCATCAACTTTCTGGCAAGCATGAATTCAGGGGTCGCGGCAAGCGAGTTCCCAGACTTAGAAACCTCGATGAATTGCTCAGTCAGCTTGCGACTGTTGCTGACAAAGATGTAGTCACCATCCTGCGTAAAAAAAGAGCGAATGCGATTATCTGCGGTGCTGAGCAAACTGACTTGCCGGTCGTCAATTTGAAAATTTTCCAACTCGACCGTTGTATCCTTAGTTGCGAGCTTGGTGCGATCATTTTTGATTGAAGTGGTGAGCAGGAATGCATTTCTGGATTTGATCAACACCCCCATACTTGCACCATCGGTCAAAAAGAGATCTCTTCCAACCAGCGCCTGATCCTCGATCACAGTACCGCCCAACATCCG
>CAXGRW010000733.1:0-2966 GCA_964012125.1 uncultured Rhodopirellula sp. | reverse complement strand
TGGACATTTTCCCGCCGGGGACATCGCGAAATTCGTTCATTCGCAACTGATCAAATAGCACCTCGAGCCTGACTTCCAGCTTCTCGCGTGACATTCCGTGCAAGCGGCCAAAGTAACTGACCAGTTCCCACGCGGTCATACGGTCATAAATCGCAGTGTTGTTGCTCACAAAGCCGATGTTGCGTCGTACAGAGGCTGGATCGGTCGAAACATCATGGCCCGCTACGGTGGCCGTTCCACTGGTTGGGGACAGTACCGTGCTCAGAATACGGAGAACGGTGGTTTTACCTGCTCCGTTAGGTCCCAATAATCCAAATATCTCACCCTTGCCGATTGAGAACGAAACCTTATCTACAGCCACAAAGCGTCCACGACTCAAATCGTCGTAGGCTTTGGTCAGTTGATCAACTTGGATCATGGAACAACTCTCTGGGCGGCGAACGAGTTTCCATTATGCTCTGGCTGGACAATACCAGTTTTGCAATTCGTATCGGTTGTGCAGCGGTTCCATCCAAAACGGAATGACCCCTACGGATAGATAGCCCCGAGCGGCGGTCAATGGGGCGGATGACTGCGGAAAGAAGTGGGATTTCAGCAGCGGCACCCCACTAATCGTCAATCTTTCACGCGAAGTCGCACGACCGTTCCGGTCACAGACGCGAGGGCTTGGATTTCATCAGTTGCTGCTCTCGCTTCTCCCTCGGTAGCCACGTGGGTCATGATGACCAATGGAACCGGGTCACGTTGCGGTCCACCCTCGCGGCCTTCGTGTTGAATGACTGACGCGATGGAGATGCCATGCTGTGCCAAGACAGCGGCAATTGAAGCTAAGGTGCCCGGATGATTCGACACACTAAGCCTGAAGTAATAGCGGCCCGTGCTGGTATCACCGTCTCGTAATTTTACCCGAGGCGGGTGGTTGATTGAGAAGTATTCCAACGTTTGGAATGTCAGGCGAGTTCTTCCCACAGCAGTATCGATGAGGTCAGCGGCAACTGCTGATGCGGTGGGCATCTGACCGGCTCCCTGACCGTGATAAAAAACCGGGCCAACTGCATCGCCAATGACTTGAATTGCATTGTAAGCGTCGCGTACTTCGGCAAGTGGGGTTCCGACCGGTATTAATGTTGGTGATACCGATAGCTCGAGACCGTCCTCTGCAAGGTTAGCGGTGGCGAGCAATTTAATTCGAAAACCAAGCTTTTGTGCGTAAAGCAGATCCTCTGGGTCCAAACCATCGATTCCGGTGCGCGGAATCTGTGACCAATCCACCGTGGCCCCAAACGCCAGGTGGGCTAGGATCGCGAGTTTCTGTGCGGCGTCGGTGCCGTCAACATCCATGGTGGGATCGCTCTCGGCGTATCCCAAGCGTTGCGCTTCCCGAACCACGTCGTCGTAGCTCGCCCCATTCTCGTCCATCTGCGTCACGATGAAGTTGCTGGTTCCGTTCAGAATGCCTTCCAATGACCCAATCTGATTGGCCGAAAGACACTGGCTTATGTTTGCAATGATCGGTATTCCGCCCGCGACCGAAGCTTCAAACGCAATGCTACGCCCCAGTTCTCTCGCACGCGTGAACAACTCGGCACCATGCTCAGCCAGTAACGCCTTGTTCGCGGTCACAATGTCTTTGCCAGACTCCAGTAATGCCAACATGATCGTGCGAGCGGGCTCGAGCCCACCGATCAATTGCGCGACAACCGTGATTTCATCGTCATCGATGACCTCCTGCAGCGAATCCGTTAACACACCATCGGGCAATTCAACGTCCCGGGGACGCGTCAAATCGCGTACTACGGCCTTCTTTAGCCACATCGTTCGACCGGCATGCCGTGCAGTTCGGTCGCCGTGATCCAGCAAAAGACGTGCGACACCGCTGCCAACGGTTCCAAGTCCAACAATAGCTACATTTGTTTTTTCCATACCGCGATTTTAGCCAGTGCAGCCTTTTGCTGGGAGGCCACGACTGAAACGGCATTGAACCTTAAATTGGTCTGCCGGGAAGGTTCAGTCTCACTGCCGATCCAGCCAAGATTCCCTGCTCGCAATCGCATCTTGCCGCTATGTCAGACCAGCCTCCTTGGTTAGGATCGGGCGACGCATGCAAAAGATAGCAATTGATGCAGGTGGCAAATTTGATCCGTACTCGTTCAAAACTGGCGTCAACGAAGGCCCCGCCCTGTTCCTTCGTTGAAATTCCTCCAGTGGTTAAGTGCTTGAAGCCTTGAAGGCCTCCTGAGTCAGCAATTCACTGCCTCGAAAACGTCTCGGCCGTTGTGTCAACACGTGTCTAATTTCCGCAGCAAGATTAACCTCAGCGTTCGCCGTTTCTGCAACCACGCAGATGTTTCCGCAACCGAGCAAATGAATGAATGACCTTTGGCCTATCGTCGCAAGCGTGCTTGGGGTTTTTCTGATGATTTCAATCGGTGCTATATGTCGACGTATGGGGTGGATCACGCGTGACTCAGATCACTCTCTTGCGAACGTGATCACGAATGTGTTGCTGCCCGCCTATCTCGTCAGCCGGATTCTGGCGGGCCCCCAGTTCGACTCCAGTGCGTCCGCATGGCAACCACCTGCGTTTGGATTTGCGATGACAAGCTTGGGCTTTGGAATCGCTTTTCTATTTGCAAAGCGTATTGGACCATGGGTGGGCTTGAAAAATGACTCGCAACAACGTGCATTTGCGTTGTGCGTTGGAATCTGTAACTACGGCTATATTCCTTTACCGTTGGCTGAAACTTTTTATCCAGATGCAGTGGTGCCGTTGATTCTGCACAACGTTGGCGTCGAACTTGCATTATGGAGTGTTGGTGTGGCGATTATCAGCGGCGGGACCGGGAAGGCGTGGAACAAAGTTGTTTGCAGTCCTCCGTTTCTTGCCGTGATCATCGCGTGCTGCGTTAAATCATTCGTAGCCACAAATCAGATACCGCATATGTTTCTACTCGTGTTCAATTCTC
>CAXGRW010000732.1:0-2976 GCA_964012125.1 uncultured Rhodopirellula sp. | reverse complement strand
GGCCACCAGTAACGATCAGTGTGGTCTCAGCCATCCCGTAACAAGGAAGGAAAGCTGATCTACGGAATCCACACTGCTCGAACTTCTCAGTGAACGCATTCAAGGTAGCGGCCCTGATCGGTTCCGCACCATTGAAGGCCGTTTCCCAAGTGGACAAATCAAGACCTTCTAATTCATGGTCGCGAATTTTGTCGACGCAAAGCTGGAATGCAAAGTTGGGACCGCCGCTGATTGTGACGCCGTACTTTGTAATTCCCTGCAACCACCGAACAGGCCGCTGCAAAAACGTCATCGGACTAGTCAGAACGTTTTGTCGCCCAATGTACAACGGCATCAAAAGGCCACCCACGAGCCCCATGTCGTGGTAGGTAGGCAGCCAACTCATACCAACGATTTCGACTTGTGGCTCGAATCCATGCAAGATGAGTTCGCTGTTTGCGATCAAGTTTGCGTGATTGAGCATCACCCCTTTGGGTGACCCTGTTGACCCTGACGTGTACTGCAGCACAGCGAGGGTGTTCGGCGTGATTTTGGGTGAACGCCATGCGTCTGTATCACGTGTGGCTGGATCATCCGTGCCCACCAGCTGTACACCAATCAGGTCATCGTGAGGACGATCGCCTGTCAATTGCTCGGCGAGTGCTTGCGTCGTTAACGCCCACCGGGCATCAGCATCCACCACGATTGAGCGAATCCGCGATGCCTTACGATTTCTCCGCGGCGGATAGGCAGGAACGGCAATCGCCCCGGCAGCATGACACGCGTAAAATCCGATGACAAAGTCGAGGCCCGGCGGATAGACCAGTAGCACCCGGTCCCCACTACGAACGCGACAACGTCCCTGAAGATAACCAGCGAGTGCGCGCACTTCATCCCACAACTGTGAGTAAGTCAAACGCTGCTCAACCGACTCGACATCAGTGAAGATATAAGCTGTTTCGTTGGGTCGATGCTCAGCCCAATAGCGCAAGACCGAAACAAAATTGTCGCGGGGAGGCGTCTGGGAGCCGAAATATTTGTGCAAATCCACGGTGGATGTCACCGCCTGGGAGCAAAGGGGAGGAATGGGTACTTCTGAATTGATTTTTTGGGTCTCAACCCGACTTCTAGTCGCCGCTTGGAAAATGTAAGCTCGTGATGCATAGTTTTCGTTGCTTCAACCGGAGTTAGGATAATGATCACTTAAGTTCATTATCCAACGCCCCGTATGGTATTTTCGGTAACCGCTATCGTGTCTGTTGAGGTGTTGCTCAACACGTCAACCAACCCGAACAACTCGTTTTACCCGACGATTCATGAGAAAAAACCACCCATCTGATCAATCAGCGGCCTCATCATCGCAATCACGCGTCTCGTCTGTTAATCAACCGCAAAGCTTTCAGGGGCAACCACAGCGGTTGATTGATCGGGTTGTGAATCTTCTCGACCCGGCCGGTAACATCCTACTTGGAACCAGCGAGGATGAAGCCACTGCGTCGGTTAGACGCGGGGACATTGAAGCCGTGAGACAAATAGGTGGCCAATTCGCCATTTGTGAGCAAGCAGGAAAAACCATCCGTATGGCACGTTCAATTGGCCGCCCCATGCGGTATTTCCTTGCCAAAAGAGCTGAGGGCCCTGCACTTATCATTGCCGAGCGTATTGACGAAATCGCGCAACAACTCCGAAAGGAAGGCCTCAGTGACCAGTTTAATCCATCCTACACACGAATGGTTCCCGCCCACCATCTTTTGGAACTCCAACTGGTGGGCTGCCCCGACCCAAACCCCGTCTTAACGCGATTTTTCGCCCCCAAGCGAAATCGCCTGCCAGCCAATATCGACCAAATTGGAGCAAACTACATCGGCCAGCTTGCCGAAGTTTGTGATCAGTGGCTCGAAACCATTCCAGAAACGGAACCTATTGGCGTCATGTTCAGCGGTGGAATCGACAGCGGAGCGGTACTTGTCGTACTCGATTACCTGCTTCGGCGACGCGGGCAATCACCCTCTCGAATAAAAGCGTTCACGTTGGCCGTCGATGGAAACCCCAGTGATAGTGTGCAAGCTCGCGAGTTTTTGAAAAAAATTGATCGCGAAATGTATCTCGAAGTCATCGACGTCCCGAAGCAAGACCTCTCTTGGCAAGACGCAGTCCGAGTCATCGAAGACTACAAGCCGCTGGATGTTCAATCAGCAACGATGGGACTCGCACTCCTAAAAGCGCTTCGGAACCGCTATCCCGACTGGAAATACCTCATCGATGGCGACGGCGGTGACGAGAACCTGAAAGATTATCCCATCGAAGAGAATCCCGAACTCACGATTCGCAGTGTGTTGGGGAATCGAATGCTCTACCAAGAGGGATGGGGCGTAGATGCAGTCAAACATTCACTGGTCTACAGTGGCGGACAGAGTCGTGGACATGTGCGTACCAGCGCACCAGCCGCAGCTCTGAGCTTTTCAGGTTTTAGCCCCTTCGCCGTCCCGAATGTGATTGAGGTTGCTGAAGAAGTCCCATTTGTTGCCTTGACTGACTGGGATCACGAGAAACTGTATGCCCTTAAAGGCAACATCGTGTCTTCGGGAGTACAGCAGGTCACCGGCATCGAGATGCCAACCTATCCAAAACAACGATTCCAGCGAGGGGCTGCCGATGCAGCCACCTTCGAATCGGTCTTCCCAACAGAAGATCAAGAATACCGCGACGCATTCAAAACCGCGTTTGTGGATGAGGCTGAATTGCTCAACTGACACCATCTCGCTGCGTCCGCACAAACAATAAGACGGCAACGCCTAACAACAGCCGGATGCCACCATGGGTCAACCAAGTCGCAAAGTGCGCTGCTCTCGAAGCAACACCGCTGCACCACAAAGCTGCACCTGAAAGCTGCGTCCAAAAGCGGAATCACTCTGCCGCCGTCGCCTGCTTTGCCATCGCATCAGATGCTGTTCTGCACGCGCAACAAATACCCTCTCTGCGGCCTCTCAAAGCACG
>CAXGRW010000731.1:0-2988 GCA_964012125.1 uncultured Rhodopirellula sp. | reverse complement strand
GCTGCGTCTCCCTACAGCCTTGCACGCTTTTCGGCGGATGTAACCATTCCGTTGGGACATCGGTGCATGGGGGTCCTACCCACGAAATCTACTTCAATCGTCGATCCTCTTTATGCTCACGGATTTGTATTGCTGGGGCCCGAAGAACCAATCGTGCTGTGCGCGGTCGATTGGTGCGAAATACGCAATGGAGCTTACGATCAATGGCGTGAAGCGTTGGCACAAGCAGCTGGAACCACAGCCGAGCGGGTTCTGGTTTCCTCGCTGCACCAACATGATGCACCGGTCACTGACAGTACCGCCGCTCAACTACTTGCGCAAGTTGGCTTGAAAGGTGAGCTATACGACGAGGAATTCCACCAGCAGACGTTGACAGCCGTTGCTGCCGCAGTGAGTGCCTGCCTGGACAGCGCCCATCCGATAACGCATCTGGGTATCGGGCAGGCTACAGTTCAAAAAATTGCCTCTAATCGCCGTGTGATCGACTCAGCAGGTCGTGTCAATTACACCAGAGGTAGCCGCAGCGGTGGCAATCCTGTTTATCGCGACGCGGAGGTAGGACAGATCGATCCCTATCTTAAAACCCTTTCGTTCTGGAACAACGATCAGCCTATCTTGGCGTTGCATTGCTATGCCACTCACCCGATGAGCACTTATGGCAAAGGCAAGGTAAGCTCCGATTTTGTCGGTTTGGCTCGCAACCGACGACAGTTGGACGATGCGAAGATTTTCCAAATTTATGTCAGCGGCTGCAGTGGGGATGTCACGGCGGGAAAGTTTAACGATGGCTCAGAGTTGCATCGCAAGCAACTCATCGACCGACTCTACAAGGCTATGGTCAAAGCGTGGCGTGATACAAAGCGTACTCCAATTGATCAGATCGCCTTTCGCAACACTCAATTGCAGTTGCGTTTTCACCCGGGCAAGCATTTGACACACCAGTGCCTCCGCAACACCCTTGAAGATGCTGAGCAAACAGTTGAAAAACGCATCCTCGCTGCAATGGGGATGGCCAGTCGCCAGCGTGTTGAAGCAGGGCAAGGCATTGACCTGCCCTGCATTGATTTCGGGCTTGCGCAATTGGTTCTTTTTCCAGGTGAAACCTTTGTTGCCTATCAACTGCTGGCACAAAAACTCCGACCAACGTCGTTCGTTATGTGTCTTGGCTATGGAGAGTGTTGGCCCGGTTACATCCCAACCGACGCTAATTTTGATGAGCACTTTGAGGACAACTGGCTGTGGGTGGCTCCGGGAAGTGAACAACGGCTACGAACCGCGTTGCAGAAAGTTTTGATACAGCCTTAAGACAGCGTTAACCGCATTCGCCAGTCAAAGGACTTCCTTCACGCAGTACTCATTCACGTGAAAGCGGTTCCCAAGCCTTGGTTAAATACCTCAGCCACTTGTTTAACACGCGTCGAAACACTGTGCGGATTCGTTCCGTTCAAAGTGTGAACGTCAAACGTAAATAACTCACCTCTGATAAAGACAACAAAAATCGCTCCGCGAATTTTTTGAGTCAAGGCGTACGCGATAGCGAAGACAGCGAGGTGATTCTAAAGCCATCGTTACAGGTACCAATGTCCTTCATACACAGTACCAGGATTACACATGTTGCCCGCCGTCATGCCGTTCCAGCCAGATTGCGTTTGGCGATTGAGTTCGTGTAACCCGGAAGGGCACGGCGGCCTGCTTATCAACTATTGCGCAGCCAACTCGGCATTCAGCAACTCATTATCGGGTTCGATGGCTAGCCAAATCGGTTTGGTGGCCGGCATCGGGACGGTAATGCGAACATTTCCAAATGCCGGCCCGCCAGGCAGAGCTAACTTCGTGGTGGGAAAAAAGGTCGTAGGCAGAATTTCTACTTTGATGTTGGATTCGGCGTCCTCGTTTTCCTGTCCTGCAGGCAACCACCAAACCTGCTGATTGGGAATCCCCTGATATTCCCATCGAGGAACAAGTCCATTGGGAAATGAGACCTTTGTAACATTGCTTACGTCGGTGCGGAGACTGAGCTTGCGAACACGGAACGCGCCCGATGGCGATTGACCCCATGGCAACCGATTGAACGGAACCTCCAACCATGGCATTGCTCCGACTCCCTCACTTGAAGCGTGCTCCTGTCTCAGCTGATTGAAATTCGCACTCAACTGTTCAAGCGTAGTGTCCTGCGGCACACTGTCTGCCTTCTCATTCCCTGTTTTTTCATCAAGCTCCAAAACGATCTTCCGCCAGAAGAATCTCGAATCAAATCGCGTGACGAATTCACAGGCTTGCATGGGGGTGCTGCCTGGCGCGGAGCGAGGAAGAAATCCGATCCGCCGAGGATGGTCGGAGTCGAACAATATTTCGACAATTGGTTGGGCTCCCGAGGGGAACCGCTCGTAGTGCGCGAACACTCTCATCTTGGTTCCATCATCACTAATGGCTCGCTTCGACCACAACCGTGACGTCATCTTGGCAGGATTCTGTTTTGGCAATGTGGGATCCACATGCAGCGCGAGGGGAATTGAAACAGCATCGGTCTTTCCTTTCAGTTGCAACTCAGGAATTTCGGCGTCAGAACCTAGTTCAACGATGGGACGCACAGAGACGCCAAAGCGTGTTTCCTTGTGCAACCGCGGTTCACCCAACACTGAGTCAACAGCAGGCTCAATATCCAGCAAACCAACTGCATCTTTCTCTGTCGAACTACGCACCCGAGCGCCATTGCGACTCCCGATGGTCCACTCCTGAACTCTCCTCGGTCTGGCAATGAAGTGAGGAGCGGCTTCAACCTCTAGATCAGAAGGCGAGATCCAAAGGGCAAGTCCCTTGTGGTCCTGATCACCCTCCAACTGCACAACTCGATAGCCGCCCTTTGCAATCGGGTTGTTAGGCAATGCACGTTCATCGCGAAGCTTAACAACCTCAGTCAGGGGAAACGTCTGCGATGTGCCCTCTAAATCGGTGGTGCTTGAACTGGAGCCATAATTCAGCCAACTG
>CAXGRW010000730.1:0-3003 GCA_964012125.1 uncultured Rhodopirellula sp. | reverse complement strand
TGATTTCTGAACGCGGTTATCAAGATCCGCAAACACCTTGTTTTTCACATCTTGGCGTTCGACCACTGCTTCAATCACAAGGTCACACTGATCCAACAATGATTCATCACAGGTGATCTGGATTTTGGAACGCAGGCGGTCAGCCTTCCCGCTGCTCCATCTTTTTCGAGCCGCGAGATCATCGATGAGTTGATTGACGCGGTCATTGCCTGCCTTGGCGGCAGGTGCGTCGATTTCACGAATTGCAACTTCGTAGCCCCGTAAAGCTGCCAGTTGCCCAATCCCCGCTCCCATGGCTCCCGCTCCCACGATACCGACATGCCGGATGGGGGCAGGCGAATCTGCTTGCGACGTAACTGTCGTCCAAGTGTGCAGGTTGCGGGCCCGTTCACGGGCAAAGAAAAGATCAAGTAGGTGGCGGCAAGTCTGAGAACCCAAAAGCTCTACAAACTCGTTTCTCTCGATGGCAAACCCTTCTGGTCCCCGACCGAAGGATGCACGGATCGCTCGTAGGGCTCCGCCCAAGGCGGGATAGTTTTCCTGTTTGCCGGAAATTGATTTTCCGGCCATGTGTAGAATCAAGCGTCGCCCGATCTTGGTGTTTGCCAGCTTGCGTTTCCAGTTGTGTTTCGGCGCAGCAGGTGCCATGCCTTGGTAGATGTTGTCTACGAAAGTTTGTGCATCTCGCTCCCAGGAATCGGGTGCGATTGCAGCATCGACCAAGTGCATGCGACGCGCTTCTGTTGCATTGACCTGTTTCCCTGTCAGAATCATCGACAATGCATTTTGGACACCAACCTGACCCGGTAGTCGTTGGGTGCCACCCCAGCCGGGAATCAATCCAAGTTTGATTTCGGGGAGGGCAAGTTTGGTCGAGCTGTTGTCTCTTGCTACTCGGTAATCACATGACAGAGCGAGTTCCAGACCGCCGCCCATGCATGGGCCATGAATGATCGCGATGGTTGGGATGGTAAGCCACTCAATGCGTTGGAAAAGATTTTGGCCAGCTTCAATGATGTGGATTGCTTCGGTAGCAGATCCGATTGCTGCAATCGCGTTGACGTCAGCACCTGCCAAAAAACCACTTTCCTTTCCACTTTGGAAAATGACGATCTTGATTGAATTGCTGTTCTCAATTTCGCGGATGATTTCATCCAACTCAGAAATGACAGATTCATTAAGGATGTTCAGCGGATGGCCCGGAACGTCCAGCGAGATCGTGGCAATATTGCGTTCGTCGACGTGAAAGCAAAAGTTGTTGTATTTTTCATCGTTCATTATCGCATCTCCAAGTCAGTTTCTACGATCATTGAAAGTCCTTGTCCGCCGCCAATGCATAGGGTTGCCAGTCCACGGCGTTTTCCAGCTGCCCTTAAGCTGCGTAGCAACGTAAGAATCATTCGTGTTCCGGTGGTACCTACCGGGTGTCCGAGTGCAATTGCACCACCATGAATGTTGGTGATCTCAGGCCGCAGTTCTCCCACCGCACTTGCCATGCCAAGTTCGCTTTTTGCGTAGCTTTCGCAGGCAAACGCGCGTTGGCAGGCAATCACCTGCGCCGCGAATGCTTCATTGATTTCTACGAGATCAAAATCTTCCAACGACAGGCCTGTGTTTTTCAGCAGTTTTGCTGTGGCGTGGACTGGGCCAAGACCCATGTGATCTGGGCGACAGCCCGCGATGGCATAGCCTGTGATGTATCCGAGTGGCTTTGATGAAAGTTTTTCAGCCTGGTTCAATGAGGCCAAAAGGAGAGCCGCTGCGCCATCCGTCAATGGGCAGCTATTGCCAGCCGTAACACTTCCTGCCCGCTTGAAAATGGGGCGAAGCTTTTTAAGTTGCTCAATCGACTGCCCCTTTCGGATCGCATTGTCCTTGTCGATGGTCTTGTCACCGACATGGACTACTGCCCTGCACTCACCCGAAAGAAAGCAGGCTTGTTGAGCTGCTTCGGCTTTCAGGTGGCTCTCCAATGCGAACTGGTCCTGTTCAGCTCTTGTGATATTGAATTTTTCAGCAAGTAATTCAGCCGTTTGTCCCATGTTCAGACCGCATGTTGGGTCGGTAAGGCCCAGTTCGAGTGCGACGACCGGCTTGAAGTGACGTGGTCGGAATGAAGTCAGGGCACTGAGTTTTTGCCAAACAGTTTTTGCCCTAGCCATTTGTAGCCATTTCGCTTGTGCTTCCGAACTCCACAGCATCGGGACTTGCGACATTGATTCAGTGCCACCCGCAATGGTAAGTCCAGATCGCCCTTCGTTGATGGCTTGCCATGCTGCAACAATCGATTCCATTCCCGAGCCACAGTTGCGATTGACCGTGTGTGCAATCCGATCATGTGGAATTCCTGCCATTAGTGAAATCACTCTGGCAATGTTGGCAGCATCAGGGGGGCCTGACACGTTACCCATGATCACTTCGTCAACGGCGTCGCCTTTCAGCTTGGCTTGGTTCAGCAGGTTCTTTACGGCCGTGGTTCCCAAGTCAACGGCTGACACCTGACTCATGGAAGTGAAAGATTTGGCGAATGGCGTTCGTGAACCCGCCATCACGGCGAGTGGTTGAAACTTGTTCATGCCTGTTTCTCCTCGTGATGGTTGGACTTCTCATCGAAGGATTCTCGTAACTTGCGTCGCAACACTTTGCCAAGAAAGTTGCGTGGTAAGTCGCCGTCGCAAACTTCGTAGGCGCGTGGGCGTTTGTGTTTGGATAGATGTCGTTCGCAGTGTTTGTGGAGACTGATCGGATCGTGTTCCATACCCGCGGTAGGGACAATGAACGCCAAGACAATCTCGCCACGTTGAGGGTCTGGGATGCCGACAACCGCAGCGTCATCGACACCTGGTGCTTCACGCAGGATTTCTTCCACCTCTGCAGGATACACATTGAATCCTGAGGTGATGATCAGGTCCTTTCGCCGTCCTACGATCGTGAAATGTCCATCTTCAGATTCGATGGCAAGGTCACCAGTTCGTAGCCAACCATTACAAATCGTTTGATCGG
>CAXGRW010000729.1:0-3006 GCA_964012125.1 uncultured Rhodopirellula sp. | reverse complement strand
CCCCTCCAATATCTGCAACGTATCAGACCAGCGCGATGAAACCCACAACAAGACTGACACACACATCAGCAAGGGCCAACCTACACCGGCAATCTCATTCCCGGTGTTCATCAACCAAATCGCAAACCCCAGCATTCCAAATGCAAAAGAATCGATCAACAATCGTAGCACCTTGATCTGCCCCGCCAGGCCAAGTCTCGCACCAAAGAAGGAAACCGATGCAGCCAACATCTGCCGCCCAAGGGTGCGAGGCAGTGGGACCATTTGTACGATCGCCTGCACAAAACAAAGCCAACTTGCTGTGCGCCAAACCGACCCCACTTCGCCTAAACCAATACTCGACAGTTCCCAAATGGGATCAGAGGGAACCTCGATGCTGGGAACCTGAAACCCGCCATCAACTAAACGATAAAAGCACCCCAACAAAACCAAGCTCATCGATGCCGCCACCCCCGTAAAGAAGGCGACTCTCGCACGCCAACGCTGGGCAACCGTTTCGATCCCAAGCACACCAACGGTGAACCCGCGCAAGCGATACCCGCTTCCCCACGCAACTGCGCCGTACGCAAGCACCTGTACGACCCAGCCTGATAACCATGCAAACGTCGCAAATACTGCAACTTTGGGCAAATCCGCATTGCCGGGTTGGCGTGACACGTTGATCACAACCCCCACTAGCACCGCCAGTGCGAGCAACACTGTGTAAGACAGGTTGAATCGAAACCAACGCGACCGTATTAACGGAAGAGAAAACCGATCAACCTCACCACCCACGAACTGATCGCTTCGTGTGTTTTCCGGTGGAGCGTGACCAAGCGGCATGGGGTCAAATAGAGACGAAAGTGCGGTGCAAGAACAAAACTTCAACGATCGATGATACGCAAAGACAGGCCAGTGGGTTCACGCCAACCCGTGGAACAACACAGACAAAGGCAACAAACAGAGGCAACGCCTACCAACGGGCGTGTGAATGATCGTTATAACGCAAAAAAACCCAGGTAAGCCCTGGGTTTTTCTACACCAATCGGGCCGCAAACTCCCGAAACGCAACGTGAAACTGCCGGGAAACTTAGCCAGCAATCCGCAATTGAGGCCTCGCACCATCGGACAATATCTCACGAAGACGCTCAAATTCTTCCGCGTCTGTGAAGTGAATGGTGATCTTACCTCGACCGCGAGCCGAGCTCTTGATCTCGACCTTGGTGCCGAAAACCATCCGCATTTCCTGCTGCATCGCCTCAATATGCGGAGAAACCTGTCGACGCTTCTGTCGCGTTGCATTCACAACTTTCGTGCCAGTCTCTGCGTCTTCCTCAGATTTCAGCAACTCAGAAACGTAGCCCTCGGTTGCCCGCACACTCCAGCGTTCCTCGATGATTTTTGCCGCAGTTCGAACCTGAATCGGCTCATCACCAATAGGAAGCAAAGCCCTTGCATGCCCAGCACTTAACTCACCGGCGGCGAGCAAATCAAGAATCTGCTGAGGCAACTCAAGCAATCTCATCAAATTGGCAATCGTGCTGCGATCAATACTGAGGCGTCGAGCAAGATCATCTTGTTTGCATTTGTGCTCTTGAATGTAGCGGCGAAAGGACATCGCCTTCTCAATCGGGTTGAGATCTTTTCGCTGCAAGTTTTCAATGATCGCCAATTCAGCGACCAAACGGTCATCAGCGACACGTACCTCAGCCCGGATATTTTTAAGCCCGGCATGGACTGTCGCCCTTAGTCGCCTTTCGCCACTAATGAGCTGATAGCGACCATCAACAACACGCACCAAGATTGGCTGCAACTGCTGATGATTCTTGATACTTTCCGCAAGTGAAGCGATTTCATCGTGATTGAATTCACGACGAGGCTGGAACGGATTATTCTCAATCGCGTCGACTGCCAGCTCGAGGGTCTCCACCCCGCTACCTGGTTCGCCTTCGATTGGGTTACCTTCATCATCCAGCGGCGTCCCAAGCAACGCGGCCAGCCCCTTGCCTAAACGCCGATCTTTTGTTGTTGCAGTACTAGTCACGCTGAAGCACCTCCATGCACAGTTGGGTATATGCGAACGCTCCGCGTGAGCGGGGCGCGTATCCAAACACAGGTTGGCCATGACTCGGAGCTTCGCTTAGCGAAACATCACGAGGCACAACGCTATCAAATACGATGTCGCCGAAGAAGTCTCTTACTTCCTCGTCAACTTCGCGTGTAAGTTCGAGGGCAGGATCGTACATCGTCAAGAGGATCCCCCCAAAGGTTAGCCGACCATCCGTCGCGATAATCACGCGTTTGATCGTTTGGATCAACTGAGTCAAACCCTCCATCGCGAAATACTCGCACTGGATCGGCATCAAAACCTCAGTACTAGCTGCCAAGGCCGTCTGCGTTAGATCCCCAACGCTGGGCGGGCAGTCAATCAAAATGAATTCGTAGTCTTGCATCGCATCGTCTAAATGACGACGCACACGACCGGATTCCCGATCGCCGCCCTCTGCCAACTTATCAATATCGTGGAAGGTTCGACTTCCGGGGACCATTGAGAGCCCACCCCAATCAGTCTCCGCAATGCTAGCGTTCAGTGGTTCATCATTCACCAAGGCATGCCCCTCAGTGGGCTGCAGTCCCAGTGATGTCGTGGCATTGCATTGGGGATCCATGTCCAGGAGCAGCGTACGCTGACCAGACAGGGCGAGGGCAGCAGAGAGATTTACGGCGGTGGTAGTTTTACCCACGCCTCCCTTCTGGTTAACCACGCAAAGGATCCTTCCCACGAGGACTGCTCTCTTATGTGAAAGCGAACAAACACCGACTCACCGCGAGTCGTTCCATGGCGGGAAACTAGGAGAATTCTGGTTGGTGAAACAAGACTGGTTTCACAAGAAACTGACCTTGACACCAAGAATCTCCGTAAAAACAACGTTCTCGCAGAAAACGCCCCCTATCCGCACCGACAAAAAACTCTTGGGATGCCTCGCAAAGCATCCCAGCAGAGGTGGGGAACGTCTTAGCGGTAAT
>CAXGRW010000728.1:0-3007 GCA_964012125.1 uncultured Rhodopirellula sp. | reverse complement strand
GACAAAATTGTTTTCAAAACGGCTGGCTATGAATCCGAGTCGCAGAACCGTATCCAGTTTGGGAAACCGCAATACTACGGGATCGACATCCACTCGCAGCGAATGATGTTCATCATCGATCACTCTGGCAGCATGGAAGATTATTGGGGTGGGATGAGCCGCCTCGCCAGAGCAAAGCTGGAGCTGATCAAGGTGATCAGAGAACTGCCGGAAGAAACCGAATTTGCGATCATGTTCTATGAGACCAATGTTCGTATCTGGCGTAAGTCACTGGTAACTGCAACCGAAAGTAACAAGCTCGAAGCGATCAACTTCGTCCGCAGGCTAGGATTCGGAGATCGAACCAATACCTACGGTGCGCTGCGTCAAGCTTTAACCTTCGATAAGGATCTTGAAACTGTCTTTTTGCTGACCGACGGACAACCGACCATTGGTGAAACGGTGGAACCCCAAAAAATTCTTGTCGACATTCTCGGCCGTAATCGGTTTCGGCACCTGAACTTCAACACGATTGGTATCGCTGTCAATCCAAACACAGAAGCCTTCCTGAGGCAACTCGCCACTGGCACTGGGGGCGAGTATCGAAGGGCACTGTGAGACCCCGCTATCGCACCACCACCTACTGAGATCTTGGCATGCCGAGAACAGCGGGTGGCGATCAGGCAACGATGTTGAACGTCGGCGAGCTAAGTCGCAAGCGCAGTCGATCGTACTGCTACTCCCCCCCCGCTGATCACAAAACTGACGTAGCAGGTGCTACTGACTGTTAACTCGCGGAACTCTTCTACCATCCTGGGCAAATGTTTTGGAACAAACTTTCGAAGCGGGGGCATCCCGTAACGATAGCCAATCACCCCACGACTCTTCTTCGGCACCTCACGTTCAACGGGAAAACATGACTTTACGCATACAACAGTTTGGCAGGCACGCTTCCAAGGCGTTTGCAATGGTCCTGTTCACCCTCGCAACCGCAACCGCCGATGAACCTATCCCTGAAGGGTTACCCGCTGCGATCAAAGATCCAGCGATCCCAAGCATCCTCGACGTGACAATTCTCCGCTACAACGACGAGGGGCATGGCGTTATTGCAATCAACAAGATTTACAAGGAAGGTAAATCGACACGCGGCGATGGTTGGTCCCCCCCTAAGTCCATTCGCGGCTATGGCTATGCGGGCTCAGACAAAATTGCACCACTCAAGATTGTCGCGAACGGCAAAACAACGAGATTCCTGGTCCTCTTGGATGGTGACCTGCTTTATTCAACTTACAACAATCGCTTCCCCATTCGTGAGAGTGATCAAGGAACACTCGAAGTCGGCGTCGGATTCAATGGAAGCGGTGGGCCTTGGCAGTTGCTCAGCGACATTGCAAAGGAAATCCCCGGCTCAGCAAACTTTAAACGCAATTACGTTAAAGGCGCAAACCTGACCAAGGCCGAAGAGCAGAACGTTGTCGAACTTGCCAATCAATGCGGCATCACAACAATCGCCGAAATCTCTACCTACTACCTACGACCATCAAGCACCCGAGCCATCGCGGTGCAGAGCGTCGAAAAAGTGGACGGTCGCAACGTATCGTGCAAAGTACTGGAGATCAAATATAGAAAGTGGCGGCCACAATCGGATGAACCTCGCCCAGGTGACAAGCAACTCGGTGAGTTCTGGGCCGCAAAACCACGACCTCGAAAACAAACCATCCTGAAAGCAGGAAACAAAGAATACCGAACCCGTTCCATTGCAGGACTGACCGTTGAGGAATGCGAAATGATCCTCGCTGCGTTCCTGAAAGGCAACTACAACCTGGCACGCGGAAATGCGAATAGGCTTGAACAAGTTGACTGGACCAAGCCAATTGGTTTCTACAAAAGTGGCGACACCATTTCTGTCTCATTTCCACACAAGCAGGAAGGCGAAGGCTTCTTTGACCTGCAGTTTCAACAGATCAAACCAAAAATCACAATCACCGAAGTCATGCAGGCGGTTCCCTAGAACCAGTCTTTCCAACCAACAAGTCGTTAAAGCAGGTCAAGTCAGACAGCTTCGCTGAAACTGCCATCGCGAAGACATCCTTGAATGCAGAGCCGTCGATGCCGGCGGAATCGGATGACAGCGAATGGAAGAACACCGGATTGTGATGCCAGCGGAAGGGCATGTCGACTGAGCATTCATTCGGATCTTGCGGCACTTTGAATCCACTGCCTTGATCCAGTCACAAGCAGCCTTTGAGTTGAGGTTTTTTTCCGAAGGGCTGACGTAGTACTCGCCCTCCGTCGCACGCAGGCAGATTCCATATCCGTTTGCTACTGATACGCACCTCAGCAGGCTCGCCGATTTTCTCTTCTCTCTGCCGGCGAGCAAACTGCATCAGCAACGGGGGCGATTCATCACGCCGCACGCCTGCTGGAGATGCGGTTCTTATCGATGATCCCTTTGATCTTGTCGACATTCCGCATCCCACTGACCTCAATCTCAATGCTCGACTGAGCGGCAGAAGAGACCCCAATGCTGCCAACACCTAGAACACGCTGAAAGAACGTCTGCTCAATCTGCACGTTTCTGACATCGCGATGCCACACCTCAGTGATCGAACGACTCAACCAACCACGGTGCAGGCGTGTTCGAAGGTCCGTGACTGTCAGTTCCGTGCTACGACAACGGAAAAACCATATGACCAGAATGGGAATCCCAATTCCAACCAACGATAGCGTGCAAACCAGGATAAAACTGAACGGACGGTTTCGAAACATTGACGGCGAAGCTACCAACAAGCAGGTTTCGCTGGACATGACTGATACTCCATTTACCAAATACAAGTTTCAAACAACTCTCTATTTGATTGGCAGTAATCAGACCACTTCGGGGCGCAAAAGGGCGACGTTTTTACTTCAGCAACAGATCGTCAAAAAAATCAGTTTCAAGAAAAAAAGCTGAAGAAATCAGAAACCCAAACAACACAACGAATCAACCAACACAGGGCCGCCAACTCGTCATTCAAGGCAGTGCAAG
>CAXGRW010000727.1:0-3008 GCA_964012125.1 uncultured Rhodopirellula sp. | reverse complement strand
TGCGGGTCCCTGGGAGAAGATCCTCTGTCATTTTCAGTTGTTGCGACCTCGCCAGAAACTTGGTGGGGGAGACTGTCTCACGCCTTTGCATAAGGGTGCTCACCGCCATGTTTCGGTTTTCACGCATTTCGTTGTCCGAGCATGCCAATAACACGTCCACGGCGGCTTCATTCAGCGTGCGATGGAGAGCGGCGTAGGTCAGTTCTTGCCACTGCATGCTGCTTATGTATGAAATGAGGTTGTGCGCGTCGATATTCGAGATGTCAGGCTGGGGCAATTCGAAGTCCCACTTTGTCGAAAGATTAGCCTGATTCTGAGCCGATTTTGCTCGACTTCCTGAATCCTTCACGCTCTTTTCAGCATTATTATTGCCTCGGCCGCAAAAGTAAGTTTACCCCTCGGAAAGCACTGCAAGTACTCCAGCTTTCAACATGCACCCTCTTTCGAGGGGATTTTCGTGGGCCGTCTTGGCCCTGTCTTTGACTGTTTTGTAAGCAGGGACGCTGGGAAGAGGCTGTGATCTCTCTATACTGTACGGAGTGACCGCCATTTTCCGAATTCCATCAGTTATTGCCATGCGAGCAGCAAGCCAAATCCTCACCGAATCTTTTTTAGAGGTTCGTGCCAAGCTACTGGAAGTAGCAGCAACATTGGACCGTATTGACCGATCTTTGGATGCGGGTGACCCGCTGCCGAATGAGGCTCAGGCACAGCGGAAGCAGCTTGATTTAGCGATCGAGATTTTGTTGAGCGAGGGCTCCGATCGGGCCGAACGCTTGCAACAACTGTTCTCGCGGCAGTATGAATCGGATTGGCGAAAGCAAATGGACCTGTAGCCGTCCGATGCGAATTCGGTCAGCTCAGTGTTGATCAAAATTGCGTTTGCCGGTGGCGTGTTGATGGGTAAAAACTCATTGTCTGCCGCCATTCAGTTCAAATTAGGCGGATCGCGTTTAGGCAACGCACGACTCGAACGCTCGTTCTTTCAAATCAATCGAAAACTGGACTCTCATGGACTACATCGACCCTCACATCCACATGGTTTCGAGGACGACAGACGACTACGCGACACTCGCCAGAATGGGATGTGTTGCGATGAGTGAGCCAGCCTTTTGGGCTGGTTTTGATCGCCGCAGCGTGGACGGTTTTAGAGACTATTTTCACCAGTTGACAGACGTTGAACCCAAGCGGGCTGCGCAGTTTGGAATTCAGCACTTTACTTGGCTTTGTATCAACGCAAAGGAGGCCGAAAACGTCTCTCTTTCCCGCGATGTGATCGCTATGATCCCCGAATTTATCGATTGCCCGAATGTCCTTGGTATCGGTGAAATCGGACTGAATAAAAATACCAAGAATGAGGCAACCGTGTTCTTGGAGCATCTGGAATTGGCCATCAAGTATGACCAGCAGATTCTCATTCACACACCGCACCTTGCTGACAAGTATCAAGGGACCCGAATGATACTTGACATGCTTTGCGATGACTCCCGAATTGACCCCTCGCGAGTGCTCGTTGATCATGTGGAAGAGCACACGATTTCAGAGGTCCTTGATCGTGGGTTTTGGGCAGGCATGACGTTGTACCCCGTAACGAAATGCACACCAGATCGCGCTGCAGACATGATCGAAAAATACGGTGGCGAGCGTATGCTGGCAAACTCAGCCGGCGATTGGGGGCCAAGCAAACCAACGGCCGTTCCCGATTTAATCTTTGAAATGCGACGGCGAGGCAATGATGAGGCGTTGACGCGGAAAGTGGTTTACGAAAATCCCATTCAATTCTTTTCGCAAAGCAAAAATTTCAGCTTCGTGCCGAGGCAGAACGGACAGAACTCGGACGATTGATTGCTGCGGTGTGATTGTTTTTTATTGCACCGCTAACAGCGCGATCCATCATTCACTGCCAAACGCAACCGCAGCCTGAAACTGGGGCTGTTGTCACGTTACCTGCGTTTGTAGAAGCTATGCGAAGTATTAACACTGTGAATTGTTTTCCTACGAAGGACTGAATCGAATGCCGCAACTTGCTCATCACGTCTTCTTCACTCTCAAAGACCGGAGTGACGAGGCTGTTCAGACGTTGCTAGACGCTTGCAATAAATACTTGGATAACCACGAGGGGCTCGTTGGTTTTTCAATTGGGACGCGGGATCGCGAACTTGATCGCGAAGTCAATCAGGATTTTGACGTTTCACTGCACTGTATCTTTGCTGATCGTGCGGCTCACGATGTCTACCAAACCGCAGAGCGGCATCTGCAGTTCATTGAAGAAAATAAAGACAGTTGGGCCGGCGTGCGGGTCTTGGATTCTCTGATCCAAGGTGCTTGACCGCTAAATTTCAAATGCAAAGTGGAACGGTTGATGTCGGAATGGTTGATGTCGGGGCGGGGAATCACGTGATTCCCCCCTGCCCCCGTTTCTGAGCAAGTAAATGCGGTTTGTATGCAAGGCAACGACCTCTCGGGTGATATAATAAAGATCCAACGATAGCTGTTTCCTCTCGCCATTCGTTCTGCCCATTCGATGCCCTACCCCAGCAACACGCAGCTGATTCGCAGCACTTCGCAGTTGATTTGCAGCACCTTCCTTTCAACGCTGATTGTGTTTGGGGTTTTGTTGTGTGATACCACCTTGGCTCAAGGGGATGCTGAGTTGGAAAGACGTAGGGTCGACTTTTCTGAGCAAATCCAGCCACTGCTGCGGCGACATTGCCAGCGTTGTCATGGCGAAAAGCACGATGAGGGTGGGCTGCGGTTGAATCAACGCGATGACGTGATTGGTGAAGCTGATTCTGGGTCGCCGATCGTTGTTCCTGGGCATGCAGGTAAAAGTTTGCTGATCAGTCGAGTGGTCGATGCGGACGCTGGAGAATTGATGCCTCTTGATGGCGACCCCCTCTCTCAGCAGGAGGTCGATCTGTTGCGTCGGTGGATTGATGAAGGAGCAACGTGGCCGGAGACCAAATCAAAAGGCAAGCATTGGGCTTATGCAGCAATCAAGCGTCCTG
>CAXGRW010000726.1:0-3014 GCA_964012125.1 uncultured Rhodopirellula sp. | reverse complement strand
AAATAAATTCGATTGCAAAGGCAAGCCAGATGATCCCTGTTCCCACGTGCAGTAGTGACCAGAGCAGCACGGAACCTTCCACACGGTCATGCAGAAAAAACTCAATGACCAGAACGGGAAGGATCAAAAACGCAATTGCAATCATCGGCAAACTGAAGTGACGTTCAAGCCTCGCTCGCAGCCGTTTGTTCGGATATCGCCAACCTAAACCCGGAAGCCAGAGTCGATTCCCTTTTTCATAGCTCCGAGCGCACATCCTGAGTGAGGGGCAAATGCAGAACAGAAACCCGAACAGATGCAGCTTCCTTGTTTCTCGATCCCAGGGTCGTGATAACCAATGACAAAACGTCTCTGCCACCACGATGGGCCACACTATCCACAGCAAACTGACAGACAAGTCATAGATGGATAATTCAAAACCATTGGTAGACGCAATTTCACGTAGCCAACCGCTAGTGGAACTACTCGGATCAATCGCAGTCCCGACGTGTTCGCTGAAGTTAGGCATGTCAACAAGAATGACGACAAGCACTGCCTGACAGACCAGAAACACCAGTGAGACAGCGAACATGAACGGAGCCGTGTATTCCGCGAATGCACGCCTCAGATCAGCATTATTTCGTCTGTCTAAAAACCTTTTCATCGACGCTGTTTTTCGACCTCCTCGAACACTTGTCCATTGCTCATTCGGTAAGTGGTACAGAAACTGCAGCGATCCGAAATTTGCACGCTTTGACCGTCGATAAGCTGATGCCCAAGCGGCCTTCCTTGACACCCACCGATGCCAGCGTTGTTTTTACATTGAGCTTTAATAGCATGGCAGAAAACGGGGGTAGAGAAGGCGCGAAAATACACTCTCACAACGGTTCACTACATTTTTTTACGTCGCTCGCCGATGTTCCAGCCACAAACCCCTCGCAACCCTTACTTGGCAACCCTGAAACCTATTTTCTGCAACTGGCTTTTCACCCGCGTCACATGATCACCTTGCAACTCGATTTGATCCTCTTGCACGCTGCCGCCGCTGCCACAAGCGGACTTCAGCTTGGACAGCAAATCAGACAAGTCGCAATCGACAGGATCCAGGCCCCAGACAACGGTCACCATCCTTTTGTGTTTGCGACGATCCGCTCTCACCTTCGCTGTCTGCTTTTCCGCCGGCAGACGCTCCGGTCCCACCGACTCGCAGTTGCAAGACTCTTCCAACTCTCCACAACGATCACAGCGTGGCGGGATGTCAAATGGTGTACCGGCAAAAAGGCGTGTCATGATTTTGATAACTTCATCAACAATGGAACAAGCAAAGACTTTGCGTCAGTTTGATGCGAAAACACTCTGTGTCAATCGTCAACTGACACATGCAAAAACGCGTTTTATTCATCGGATCGCATCTCAGGCGGCACACCTGCCAACACGTCATCAGGCAATTCAAATGAACCATCCAACAGTTCTTTTTCCTCATTCACCAACTCTGGAAAGCGATGAGGAACAACTTCCACCGCAAAGATCTCTTGGACCGCATCCTCGAACTTGACAAAAGCGATCGTCTGGGCAGTTTCCAAATTTACAATCCAAACACCACAGGTGCGTTCCTCTAATTGTTGCTCTGCGATAGGCACACCACCAAACACCGCCGTTTCACGAACCTGCGACAGACCGACGAACGCCAGCGGCCCGCAGAACGCAAGACCACGAGTGAACCCAGGCAGGGCAATCAGCTCGACGTACTTGCCCGTTTCGCCGTCGATATAGCCTAAGCCGCCCCGCCCCGACTCCAGCACCCACAAGCGGTCACGATACCACCGAGGCGAATGTGGCATCGACAATCCCCGAGTGATGACCTCACCGGTCTCCACATCCATCAGGATGCCTCCATCCTTCTTATTTTCTCGCCAGCCTCGAGCAACAGAAGTCTCACCAAGTGCCGTTACATACTTTGGCACACCATCTCGCAGCCCCAACCCATTGAGATGACAACAATCCCCCGGCATGAAGCTGTTGATGAATGAAGGACGCCAGACGGGCTGGAAGTTGTAAAGCCCACTGCGTTTGCAAAGACACGAGAAACGTGTATTCACAAACCACAACTCTGCTTCAGTACCCTGCCCTACCCATGCCATTTCATGGATCTGTATGTCGCCAGTCCAATGAGTCACACGTGGTAAAAAACACGCATCATGCTGACTCGACGACGATTCCGTGTCGGCATTGAGCTTCTCCCCAACCGCTGGAAGATTATGGAACTCCCAAATACTGTTCGCCGCCCCTACTGCCAGACGATTGTCGGACAGTGCAAGCCCCATGGGCTTTTCGAACGAGCGAAAATGGGTGTTCAAAACTCCGTCCTGCGCTCGCAACATCACCAGCCTTCCGGCTTGATAAGTGCTCACCATCAAGGAACAACCAAGATGCTCCAGTATCTCAGGAAGGTTCGAGGTGTGAACGCTGCGAAGCGGTTCAACAACGTGGTCGCCACGCTCGCGATCAGGGTTAACGCGAGGGCCGCTGGTGCTGTCGATCGTGTCGTCACTTTCGCCCGCAGGCAGTTTGTTCTGAGACATGATGGAAAGCGTAGGATGAAAAGTATAATTCTGTGAAACATGCTAGGCACGAACCGCAAACCCGCATGTCGACTAGTTCAAAAAACACACGCCGTGTCATCCTGAAGGCCGCTCTGATCTCATTGCGGGCCGACCCCCAACCAGGAAGCAACGATAAGTCAACAAAGATTACCGATCGCCTTGAAGCCAAAAGCATATCACGATGCAAGCACGACGTCAGCGAAGTCAGCGAAGTCAGCGAACTGAACCTGCTGTGGCCTAACGACAAAGGCAACCAGCTCCCCCCGCGACTGCACCGCAATCCATTGCCACGGTAAAGTCAGCCACGACGCCATCTTAATCACAGTAGGTTTAATGATCATAGGTTTAGTGATCACAGACCGAAGCATCAACAGATGGAAGCATCACTGGATCGGCGTCAGCTTTGGCGTCGTCGCCTCCACCGGAACCTCT
>CAXGRW010000725.1:0-3015 GCA_964012125.1 uncultured Rhodopirellula sp. | reverse complement strand
GGTAGACACTTGGGTTTTGCACATTCCGATCTGCCTAAAAAGCGTGCATTGGGTTGCGGTGGCGGCTTGGGCAGGCGTGCCTGAACTTTAGGCAGAAGCTGTAAGTTGTTTTGAAAGCATAGTTTGGGTGTGACGGTTTGACGGGTTGTAAGGATTGGCGAAACAACTCAACCACCGATCTATTCTCACACAAAGGACTGTCTTGCGATGGCTCAAACAGAAACCACTGACCTGCGCTATGCGAGCGACCCTGATCCAGAACAGGCCGAGCAGATTGCCTCGCGACTGAATATCGATGCACCGAATTGTGATTTGCCACTTGAGCAGAGAGGGCAGGAAGTCCTGCGGCTTGCTCAGGCTGCATTCGCCCAAACTGGTGCATGGGTGGTCTTCTATCGTGAAATGTTGGGGACCGACGGGATCGTTCGTCGACTCTATCCCACCTCCGAAGAAATGAGGTATTTCGAGGATAGCAGTGACTTTGCCGAGTTGCAGGAGATGGTGGCTGCCATGCGGAGCCAGGACGCGTCCAAAGGTGACGCGACCGAGCCGGAAAGGATGATCACCATTCGACTTCCCAAGAGTCTTCATGACGCGCTCAGGATTGAGTCCGAAGAGATGAATCTGAGTATCAATAAGCTCTGTATCAGTAAGTTGCTGCAGCGAATTGAGAGTCGATTTATCCCAATTCAGCAAGGGCGTCGAAGAGGCCGTAGACCGGGGCCTCAAGGGCCACGCAAAAAGGAGATTGCGACATTGGAAACGCATCTCGCAACCGAGCAACCACCGCTTCAGTAGTCCTCGTTTGGAGGGCTCGTGTTAGCGGCATCTCTGTCCAATTCGAAATTCCTGCATGGGTTCTTCAGGGGGCCATGTGGGTGGGACGCTTGGTGTTGCAGCGATGCATTGCGGCGATAGACCGTGTCCGGCGGGCGGTGCACGCCTGTTCCTCGCGGGGCCAGTTTGGCATCTCCAAAGGGTGTGAAAAGGTAGCCTCTGTCTCTTGGTCTAGCTTGTGGTGATCTGTGCGCTGCGGGCAGTTGACTGCCGGAACGGAAACCAGTTGGGGGGTGTCGGTGGCTCACTCTTTTTCGGTTCGTTGCAGGAGCTCTGTCAGGCCGTTGCCGACGGCGGAGGACCGGACCGATCCTATCGGCGGATTCGCCAATTTGGCACAATGGAAGATATTCACGATCGGTCCACGTTCTTACCACCAGTCACATGTCTACAGTTCGTACCTTCGCTACCTCTCGCAACCACATCGCCGGAATCGCAGTCACGGAACTCGCAGAAAAATTCGGCACGCCGGTTTACGTTTACGACCAGCAAGTCATTGATCAGCGAATTGCTGAACTCAAAGCTTTCGACGTGGTGCGTTACGCACAAAAAGCTTGTGGGAACTTGGCAGTGCTGGATCGGATGAGAAAGCAGGGGGTGGTGGTCGATGCAGTGAGTGCTGGCGAAATTCGCAGGGCGATGGCGGCCGGGTACTCGGTTGAGCCAGGCAAGCACGAAGTCGTTTACACCGCAGACATCTTTGATCGCGATGCACTTGAGTTGGTGGTCAAACATTCACTGCCTGTGAATTGCGGTTCTCCTGACATGATCAGCCAATTGGGAGAGAGACGACCGGGCGCCGACGTCACTTTGCGGATCAATCCTGGTTTCGGGCATGGGCATAGCCAGAAAACCAATACGGGCGGTCAGCAGAGCAAGCACGGCATTTGGCACACCCAAGTCGACGAATGTCTGCGACGTGCCGACCAGACGGGCGTGACCGTGACTGGGCTGCACATGCACATTGGGTCCGGTACCGATCTGGAGCACCTGAGTGAGGTATGTGATGCGATGGAGCGTACCGCGAAGGAAGTTGGGCGTACCATCAAAACCATCAGTGCGGGCGGTGGACTGCCTGTTCCCTACAAAGCTGACGAAACATACGTTGATCTGGCCAAGTACTACGAGCTTTGGGATGCAACGCGTACGCGGTTGAGCGAGGAATTTGGGCACCATGTCGCTTTGGAGATCGAGCCAGGGCGATTCCTCACTGCGGAAAGCGGCTTCCTGATCGCCGAGGTGCGAAGCGTCAAGCAGGTGGGTGAAAACCATTTCGTTTTGGTCGACGCTGGGTTCAATGATTTGGCTCGCCCTGTCATGTACGGATCCTATCACCCGATTTCAGTGGCTGCAAAAAATGGTGATGCATCGGAGCGAGAGCAGGCAGACGTGGTTGTAGGTGGGCCGCTGTGTGAGTCGGGAGACATCTTCACGCAACGCGAAGGTGGCTATGTCGATTCGCGGCGTCTGCCAATGACCCGTGTCGGAGACTTTGTAGTGCTCGAGAATGCAGGCGCCTACGGATTTGTAATGGCGAGTAATTACAACAGTAAAACGCGTGCGGCAGAGGTCCTGATTGAATCAGGTGAGGCCAAGTTGATTCGAGAGCGTGAAACCTTCGATGATCTCGTTCGTGGCGAAGTGATACCTGGCTAGTTCATCGGAAGTCACAAAGAGCCTGACCTCTGAAGTGTGCGCACTTGGCATGTTTCTCGAGAGCCGCGTGATTCCGCTTGAAGTAGGTTTCTAAGTCAGGCTGCTTGGTTAGATTCGATGCCAGCCAGCGCAAGATGCGCGGCGCGGTGTCCTTCTTCGATCAGTCGCTCGGGGTGCGTGAAGTCAAACCATGGGCAATGACCAACCTTGGGTTGAATCAGGATATCCGCTGCCTTCATCAATTTTGGGCGGATCATACGTTCGCAGATATCATCCATGCGTAACATCGCTTCGATTGCCGTGTCGCATTTCTTGATTCGATTGACGGTTTGGCCCACATCAACTGCAATCGTCAAGTCGCTGGCATAGGAACTTGCGATCAACGCGGGTACCGATTCGATGACTCCGATGTCGGAAAGAAGCATGTCATTCCATCGCACCGCCGGGAATATTCCCGGGATGGCTGTCGAGGCGCGGATAGCTTTTCGCAGTGGTCCATTTTCGAGGATCACACGCTGGCCT
>CAXGRW010000724.1:0-3015 GCA_964012125.1 uncultured Rhodopirellula sp. | reverse complement strand
AAATAACAGTGCGGATGAGAGGACTTGAACCTCCACGCCCTTGCGGGCACTAGAACCTGAATCTAGCGCGTCTGCCAATTCCGCCACATCCGCGAATTGCACTGTGTTTGGCTTTTCCTTGTGCAGGAAAATAGCGTCAGACCATTTGGTCTGACACCCCGACTCCCCGAAAGAATAATAGTTCGTCGGATTACTGGCAAGGGTCATCCTGAGAGTGCCGTCTGGTGGAAGCTCCCACATTTCCTGTCCTATGATTGGCTAGAATGGGCGTCTGCAACCGCTGACTTGAGGCTTTGCTTCTTTGTAATGCATCGACGCTGGAAGCTAACGCTCGTGAATGAGGGCAACACCAATGAAAATCCACTGTCTGGGGACTGCCGGCTATCATCCCAACGACACGCGCCAGACCTCCTGCTATTACCTGCCAGAAGCTGGAATTGCCCTCGATGCCGGAACCGGCACCTATCGGCTCCCAAAAGTTCTGGCTGGAAAGTCGCTAAACATTCTACTGACGCACGCACATCTGGATCACACCGCAGGTTTGACATTCCTGCTGGACGTACTTGCCAACCACCCGCTTGAGCAAATTCAGATCTGGGGAGAGTCAGATAAACTTGCAGCTGTGCGTGAGCATTTATTCCATCCTTTGATTTTTCCCGCCCCGCTGGATGCCTGCTGGAATCCTATCGACAAAGCTGCTGAGTTTGTGATTGGCGAGACCAACGTTTCATGGCGTCACCAGGACCATCCAGGCGGTTCAGTGGCCTACCGCTTGGAGTGGCCCAATGGAAAACGGCTTGTGTACTCAACCGACACCACCGGCGACAGCAGCCCCGAGTACGTTGCATGGAGTCGCCATGCGGATCTGTTGATGCATGAGTGCTACTTTCGGAATGAGGCTTCCGAATGGGCCCAAAAGACCGGCCATAGCTGGACGGACCGTGTGGCCGAGATCGCTAACCTGAATACTCCCAAAAAGTTGCTGCTTACCCACGTGAACCCGCTTGAACAGGCCTCAGACCCTGTTCAAAGCGATTTGATTCGGGAACGAATCGACGCGGAGACTTTGATTGCCGAGGATGGGCTGGAAATCGATTTCTAACTTCCCGATCGCAGCTGCAAAACAGGGCAGCTGCAAAACAAACGCACCGATACTGATTTAAGCGACAGGGAGCGGGTCCTCAGCCGCAATCAATCAGGCGTATCGAGATACGGATCCTGTCCGATTTCACGCTGCATCTTCTTTCGCTCTTTTTCGTGGTGCAACAGGATCATACGATCCCGAAAGTGCGTCTTCTCGACCTTTAGCTGCGCTCTTCGAAAGAGTCCGGCATAGCGGTCGACTGATCCGTCAATCTGTGTGCCTTGTTCTTTCATGCGATCTGCTTTCTTGGGGCCCAGCCCACCTTTTAGGATATCGTCATCGAGCGAGAGGTACTGTCGATAGGAGCCGCGATCACCTTGCCTGCCACACCGTCCAATCAACTGTCGGTCAATCCGCGCGGCATCGTGTAGTTCAGTACAAATCACATGCATGCCTCCCGCGGATTCAATTTGCAAATCCAGCTTCACGTCCGTACCCCGTCCTGCCATGTTCGTGGCCACAGTAACTTTGCCATGACCTCCTGCGTCCGCCACAATCTCAGCTTCCTGCTCAACGTTGTTGGCATTCAGGACCTGATGTTCGATCCCGATCTCCTCCAGCATCCGTGAAAGGATCACACTTTTATCGATCGATCGCGTGCCTACGAGCACAGGACGACCGCTTTCATGCACCTCCTTGATTTCTCGGACAATCGCTTCGAATTTAGCCTCCATGGTGCCGAACACGCGGTCTGCGAGCTGCTCACGCTTGGGCGGTTTATTGGTGGGGACGCGGATTACCGGCGTTCGATAAATCTTTCTCAACTCGCCGGCGCTGGAAGCGGCAGTTCCCGTCATTCCGGCCAAATGGGGATAACGTAAAAACAGGTCCTGCACTGTGATCCGTGCGGCCTGTCCCGTCGGCACACTGATCTCCAATTCCTGCTTGGCTTCGATCGCTTGATGAATCCCGTCACGCCATTTCCGACCCTCGGCAAGACGTCCCGTGAACTCGTCCACAATCACGATCTCGTCAACACCTTTGTCTCCTGGTCGAACGACATACTGCCGATTAAGCAGAAATTCTTCGTGCACTTTGATACTGCGTTCGCTGTACTCGTACAGATCAACAAGTCCCATGGTGCGAACGAGATCGTTTTTGGGGAGCGCTCGAACACGTTGCCTGCCGCGAGCAGTCAGTTCGTACTGCTTTGTCTCGGGGTCAATCGTGTAATCTTCTTCTTTGACGTAGTTTGCGCCATGCTCTGCGGCCCACCGATAGGTTTCGACAATCTGATCGCGGACAGTATCTTCAATGCTACCAATGATCAGTGGCGTTCGTGCTTCATCGATCAAAATGCTATCGGCTTCATCCACAAGGCAAAAGTGCATCCCCCGCATCACGATTTGATCACCTGATCCCGAGAAGCCACCGCCACCGTCACCCAGCATTTCTGTCTCGACGCGATTCTGGGCCCGCAACAACAAACGGTCACGCAAAAAATCGAAGCCAAATTCTTTGGCCGTTCCGTAGGTCACATCAGCAGCATAGGAAGTTCTTCGCCCGCCCTGATCATCTTGTGTCTGGATCACTCCCACCGTCAACCCAAGCCGCTCAAACAAGGGACGCATCCATTCCGCATCACGGTGAGCGAGGTAGTCGTTGACTGTCGCGAGATGCGCCCCCTTTCCCAACAAGGAATGAAGATAAAGCGGCAACGTCGCGGTCAGTGTTTTGCCTTCACCCGTCTGCATTTCAGCAATACAGCCCTCAAACAGAGAGATCCCACCAACAATTTGCACATCATAATGACGCATTTTTAGCGCTCGGCGTCCGGCCTCACGAACCAATGCGTATCCCTCAGGCAGTAAGCTACCGAGTCGCTCACCTGCCATCGCGCGATAGCGAAGCGCGAGTGACCGTTTTCGCAA
>CAXGRW010000723.1:0-3015 GCA_964012125.1 uncultured Rhodopirellula sp. | reverse complement strand
CTTCTGCGGATAGGATTGGTTCTGGCAGAATTGTTTTCACTCGGCTGAGTTTCTCGCAGCCATTCAGTTCCAATATTGGAAATTTTGGCGTGAGTCTTTCCGATTTCGATCGCGAGCTTTTGCAGTGTTGCCTCGATCGGGCACCTCGAGCTTGGCAGAATTTTGTAGACCGATTTCTTGGATTGGTCATCCACGTCGCCAACCATGTGGCAGCGTCACGCGGAAACAAGCTGGATCAGGCCAGTCGCGATGACCTCGTCGCGGAGGTTTTTCTGGTTTTGATTGCGGATGATTTTTCGGTCCTGCGAAAATTCCGTCGCAACTGTTCCTTGGCCACCTATCTGACTGTAATCTCGCGTCGTGTCATCGTTCGCAGGTTGAATCAGGGAAAGCAGCATGTGGCAGTGGCCAGTCCACCTGAGCCACCTGTTGTTGATGATCAATTGCTCAAACGCATGGAAGATACAGAGGAAGTTCATAAGCTGTTGTCTCAGCTTGATGAACGCGAGGTTGCGATTGTTCGCATGTACCATCTGGACGGAAAATCTTACGATGAGATCAGTCAAGCAACTGGTCTTGCCGTCAACAGTATCGGGCCAGTCCTCACCAGAGCGAGGGAAAAAATGCGTGCCAACGGGTTTGACCGCTAGGCTTTCGCACCTTCTATCACCCTGATTTATCGCTGTGCACATCGTTGCTGCAGTTAGCATCGATACTGCTTCCCGCAGCTTTAACCGGGTAGACTGACGATCAGTTTCTCGTCTAACGCATCGGTGATACGTACGGGCAGAAGGTCGCCCACGTTTAGCGAATGGGTACTGGGTTCTGCAGAGGTTGGCACCATCAACTCACCCGGAGCATAGCGGCAGGTGGTACCGCGTAGCAGTCGATCGGTTGGCGATCCAGCCATGTTCTCACAGGGATCACCAACAAGCATGCCACGTTTATCGATACCTACCAGATCTCTCGACGATTCCACGAGCAGCTCAAGCTCGCATCCGATTAGCTGCTGGTAATACTCTTTTCGAAGTTCTTTTTCTAACACCGTCAGACGTTTGACACGCTCGCTGCGGACCTGCTTGGGAATCTGGTCTGGCATGTCAGCAGCGGGAGTGCCTCGTCGCGGACTGAATGGAAATGCATGGATTTTTGAGAACCCTGCCTGTTGGCACGTCGTCAGCGTTTGCTCAAATTCTTCCTCGGTCTCGCCCGGGAAACCGGCAATCACGTCAGTTGTGATGGCTGGTTTGTCTAGCGATTCTTTCAGCATTTGGCAGCGATCCAGGAACATTCGCGTTCCCCATCGCCGTCTCATGCGTCTCAGTACAGAATCGCTACCACTTTGCAAACAAAGGTGAAGGTGCGGCACGATCCGATTTGTGTGATCCTGCATCACTGAGATCAGTTCTCGCGTGACCTCTGTGGCTTCAATGCTGCTGAGTCTGATTCGGAACTCTCCAGGCAACTCACACAGATCCCGCAGTAAGTGTGCCAAGCGGATCCATTCCTCTTTAGGTTTGTTGCGGTTCCAATCGACTCCATAATGCCCCAAGTGGATTCCAGTCAGCACCACTTCACGGTGTCCGGCCCCCGTCAGGCGGCTGACTTCATCGACGATATGTTGATGGGGGCGGCTTGTCAGTTTAGGTCGGACATGGGGAATGATGCAGTAACTGCAACGCAGCAAACAGCCATCCTGAACTTTGACGTAGGCACGGTGGCGACCAGAGAACCCATCGAGACCTGTGGGGACATCTATGACGCCGAAGCGTGACATAAGATCGGGCAATTCGCGTTTGTCCGTCACCACTTCGGCAACGCCGGGTAGTTCAGCCACTTCCTGTGGTGCACGTGTTGCGTAGCAACCCATCACAACAATCTTGGCGTCTGGATTCTGCCGGTTGAGTCTACGAACTACCTGTCGGCTTTTGGAGTCACCCTCGGACGTGACTGTGCAGGTGTTGACGATACAAACATCTGCTTTTTCTGAGCTTTCACAGTCGGTGTAGCCGACTCGCTGCAGCCCTTGCCGGACCAATTCCGTCTCATATTGATTTACTTTGCAACCTAAGGTCGCGACGCGAAGTTTAGCGTTCATGCAGCCGGAATTACTCGTGGACGGGCTCGATGGTTGCCGACATGCTGCCTTTGCATCGAGCAATCAGGTCATCTTTACCAAATGAGTGAATCTGCTCTCTTTTAAGCTCGGCATGTTCAAGCGTGGTGGTCAAACAGATCGCGCGGCCGCCGGAGTCGACTTCCTTTGCGATCTGAAAACCAGTTTCGATTGGGTGCCTGAAGACCTGCTTCATCATCAGAACGACATAATCGTAACTGTGATCAGAATCATCCCAAAGAATGACGTGGAAGCGAGGTTGCTTCTTGGGGCGTTTTTTTTGTTGTTTTTCGGTGCCGATTTGAGGGTCGGCCACCGCTGTTTGCTGATCAGCCATTGCAGATCATGCTCCTTTCGTTTCAACCCGACAGATCGCTGGGAAAAGACCGGTGATTCTCCCCCACAGCGAAGCGCGTATATTGTAGCGCGAACCGATGCCCATCGGCAGTCCCGAATTGAATAAAACGTCAAGGCTTTAACGTAATGACCACTTCCAAAGATTTATTGGGTCAACTCGCAGAATCCGCTCCTCGACACCTCGCAGAATTGGTCGAATGGCTGCGGATTCCGAGTGTCAGCAGCGATAGTACCCGTGTTAATGAGGTAAAACAGGCAGCAACTTGGGTAGCCGAGAAGCTGGAACAGGCTGGGCTTGCGGTCGAAATTTTGCCAACCCAGGGGCACCCGATGGTTTATGCGGAGTCGCCAAAAATTGAGGGTGCTCCCGTTGTTTTGGTTTATGGACACTATGACGTTCAGCCGGTTGAACCACTCGATGAGTGGGTCAACGGACCATTTGAGCCGACCATTCGCGATGGGAATGTGTACGCCCGAGGCGCCACGGATGACAAAGGACAGGTGCTGACTCATGTTCAAAGTGTCTGTGACTGGCTCGCTAG
>CAXGRW010000722.1:0-3026 GCA_964012125.1 uncultured Rhodopirellula sp. | reverse complement strand
TACTCCAGTCACCACTTATCATGGCATCAAGGCTCGTTTCATACGAGGCGATTTGTTCCGGGCTCAAAATCTGCACATTGGGCCTGGATGGCTCGAGTAGTTGCCACGCTTCAATTTCTTTTTCAAGCCCTGCCGGTCGAACGAGAGCTAGTCGCCTGAGTTGAAACTGGTGATCATTGGATTCTTTCAGCGCCATCGCAGTATCATGGTCCACGATGACTTTTGCCCCGAACAGTTTGGTCAAGCCCTCCAAGCGACTCGCAAGATTGACAACTGGCCCGAATGCGGTGACCTTGACCTGATCGACAGTTCCGATCTGACCGGCAACCGCTCTGCCTGTCGCGATTCCAATTCCGAATCCAAAATCATTTTCTGCCCGGACTTGGGCACTTTCCATCACGATCCGTGATGCGGCCTCTGCCGCACGAAGAGCGGCATCCTGCTGTTGAAATGGCCAACCCCAAAAACCCATTGCGGCATCGCCATGGAAATCCCCGATCACGCCATCAGTGTCAAGTATGTGTCGAGTCATGATCCCCAAAGCATCGCTTACTCTGGCGAGCAGTTCCAATAATTGGTCAGCGTCACGCTCACTTCGCTTGCTAAACCCCCGCAAGTCACAAAACATGACGGACAAATTTGCTTCCCGCGGCGCCAACACTTCATTAGTATCTCTTCCAGCCAGTGCCTCCATAACGACAGGAGCAAAGAACCGCCTCATGGCAGCTTGCCGGCGTTCCAATCTTCGACTTTGTCGCAAATTGGCAATCATGGTACCGACTAATTCGGCGAACTTGACATCATCTTCCAAAGTATCGGGCGCCGCTTGAAGTGAAGACTCAAGCCGGCCACTTTCATCGGGTAGCAATTCTCCAGTCACGTAGATTGCCCAACCACGGCAGGCTTCACTTCGAAGTGGAACACAAAAAGCCCAATCTGCTTCCTCACTGGATGTGAACGCATGGTTTTCGTTTGCTGCTGCTGACCACAGGTGCAAAATACTTTCGCGTCGCTGAACCGCCTTTCTTACCAACCTGGCGCTAACCGTTGGCCCATCCTTATCAGGAACGCGACTGTCATAATGCAGGATCGTAAATTCATCATCGATATTTTCAGCGGCATTGGCATTAGCTGATGCGATCGCAACTGCCGATGCTGCAGGCGTAGCCTGCAGCAAGACACTGATCACGCGGACCAACAGTTCCTCATCACTGCTGCTGCTGGTAATCAAATCTGGCAGGGCACTCAACATTTCGATTCTGCCAGCTGCATCACGAAAATTGCGTCGCCGCAACATCGCATGATTAAATTCATGCTCCGTCAGGTCGATGTCACTGGTAGCGTCCGAAGCTCCCGGTCGATTCGCGAGCGTAAACGTTGTACTTCCAATGACAAAATGCTCACCGGGCACGAGTGTGAATTTCGTTGTTTTTTTTCCTCTGAAAAACACGGGATTGCGGGCGTTCGCCTCACAGTAAACCTCGACACGATTGTCGGTCATTGGCGTCAAGCGAACATGAGCCCGTGAAATTTTACTGTCCCATGGCACGTTCCAGTCAGCTTCGTCGCGCCCAATTAATACACCGGTGCTTCGGGTCAACGCCGGCAATTCACGTCGCCAACGATGTTCGCTCATCGGGCCTTGGGCAATCAAATCTGGCATAAATCCACGATTATTGGATGACTCGGAGGCAGCACTTTTAATTAGAGAGTGCACTTCAATTTAAGGTCTGCACGCAGTCAGTGACTAGACCGCTGATGGTTGCAGGCAACTCATTCACGCCGTTGCTGCAAGACCTGCTGCTCGTCCAGTGCTAAAAGCTGCTTGAAAGTTGTACCCACCGATGGGACCATCCACATCCAAAAGTTCCCCCGCAATGAACAACCCCTTGTGAATTCGACTCTCGAGGGTGCGAGGATTAATTTGATCAAGCCGAACTCCACCAGCGGTCACCTCCGCCTTTTCGAACCCCCGTGTTCCCCTGACTGGCAGTGGCATTCGTTTCAAGTCCTGTGTCAAACGATTCCTCGACTTTTTGGACAGTTCCGCCAGTCGAGCATCCTGCCCCAACTGGGTGACGATTCCATTGGCAAGCCGATTTGGTAGCCACATTGCCAACAACGAAGATACTTTTGTTCTTCCACTATCTTGCCGATTGCTAAATGCCGCTTGCAACTCTTCTTCTGAACATTGCGGAACCAAATCTGCGATCATGCGAACTTCGTCAAAAGAGGAAGCGGCGGTGATTGCACCGCTAACATCCATGGCGGCAGGCCCAGAAAATCCGAAATGAGTGAAGAGCAGGGACCCTCGCCTGCAGGCCAACGACTTCTGCTTACCTGCTACGGGCAACACGGTAACGATTGAATCATCAACGACTAAACCGGATAAATCTTTCATCCACTGCTCACCACCTAACAAAGGCACCAATGCTGGTCGCGTGCGTTCGACCGCATGCCCCAGTTGAGTCATCCAGGCGTAAGCATCACCTGTCGTTCCACAACCGGGCCAACTCTTTCCGCCAGTGGTGACAATCACACGGTCCGTTGCGATGACCGTTTCCCCTGTATCAACCAGCCATTTCTGTCCATCCGGACGAATACCAGTCACCCCACAGCCAAGCCGGACCTCTACTCCAGCATCAACCGCGTAGCGATGCAGGGCATCACGTACTTGAACCGCACGATTGCTAACTGGAAATACTTTTCCCGTTGACTCAATCTTGGTAGCAACCCCAGCTGATTCAAAAAAGTCAACGACTGCTTGGGGAGGAAATGCACCAAGACTCGGTTGCAGAAACCTCTTTGCATGCCCAAACGCGTCAGCGATTCCACGGGCGTCAGTATGATGCGTCAAATTACAGCGAGTACCGCCTGACATCAGAATTTTGACACCAGTCTTGTTGTTCTTTTCCAACAGGATGACTGTGGAATGCTGAGTAGCGGCAGCATACGCTGCCATCATGCCTGCAGCACCAGCGCCGATCACGACAACATGCATTTGCCTCTCACACTCATTACTGACA
>CAXGRW010000721.1:0-3032 GCA_964012125.1 uncultured Rhodopirellula sp. | reverse complement strand
GATGAACAGGGTGTGGCATGGAAAACAGCAATCCATGGGCGAGGTTGGTCGTCCCCTGTTATTCGCGAGAATCAGGTTTGGATGACTACCTCAAGCGTTGACGGAAAGCAACTGTATGCCGTTTGCGTCGACCGGATTACGGGACAGATCATTCATGATCGCAAGATCTTTGATGTGAGTGATCCCCAAAAAATCAGCAATGCAAACACCTATGCCACGCCAACCCCGGTAACGGATGGTGATCGTGTATTTGTTCATTTCGGCACGTATGGCACAGCTTGCCTGAACCCGGAAACAGCTGACATCATCTGGAGTCGTCGCGATTTGAAATGTGATCATGAAACGAATGCAGGTCCAGCAAGCTCACCAACGCTTGTTGGTGAAAATCTTGTATTTCACGTGGATGGACGAGACGTGCAATACATCATTGCACTCTCGAAACTCGATGGAAAAACCGTCTGGAAAACCGAGCGGTCCTTTGACTACTCAGACGTGCCTGTCAATCAGCGAAAAGCCTACAGCATGCCGGGTGTCATTCAGACCAGCACAGAAAAGCAGATGGTCAGCACCGCCGCACAAGGTGTCTACGCTTATGATCTCAACGGAAAAGAACGATGGCGTGTCCGTCACAAAGGCTGGTCTGTTTTTCCGCGTCCCATCGGCGGTCATGGGTTGGTTTTTACAATCGTGGACCGCGACTACCCAGAGTTATGGGCCATTCGCGATGATGGCAAAGGCGATGTGACCACCACACATGTCGCTTGGAAAGTAACTCGTGGCATGCCTGCCAGATGCACGCCGCTGCTCATCGGCGATTTACTTTACTTGGTCAATCACGAAGGAATCATGACCTGTCTCGAATCAGAAACCGGCAAGACCGTGTGGAAGCAAAGATTGCCAGGTAAATACTCGGCGACTCCCATTCACACCAACGAACGAATCTACCTTTTCAACGAAGAAGCACATTGCACGATCATTCAACCGGGGCGTAAATTCCAGACCGTATCGGAGAATTCCCTCGATCCACAACAACTGTTGGCTACCCCTGCGGTGGACAGTAACGCCTTCATCGTCCGCACCGCCGGATTTCTATACCGGATACAAGATGGTGCGAAGCGGAAAGAGACTTCTACTGCAAAAAACGAATTTGTCGGATCATGGGATATCGGGCGACCAGAGTCTGGAGGAAAACCAAAATTCATCATGACCCTGAAAGCTGATTACTCCGCGACCAAGAGCCATGTTCCCAACGCCACTGGTCAATGGAAAATGGTCAACGACGAAGCGCAAGTTGTCTGGAGCGATGGCTGGCGGGATATTATCCGCAAAGAAGGAAAACGTTTTCGCAAGATTGCCTTCGGCCCTGGATCAGATTTCGAATCACCAGCTAACAATACTGACACCGCAAACAAGCTGTCAAATTGAGGGCAGTGAACGAGCTTTCTATCGCGTACCGACTTAAAGTGCTCACACCTTTTTGGGCCGATGCCGATCAAATCCTAATCAAATCCCTTCCTAATCCCTCGCGGCCTCGCCCAAAAGGTAGTTTCCACCTCGCAAAAATATTTGCAACAGCTACCAAGATCCAATCCAATGAAACGAATAATCTGATCCATGGGCTTGGTCCCTCCATCAACTTCTGCCAGAGCAAGGCCATGTTGAAATATCGACTTCGATCACTGCTCGTCATGATATTCGTCGCTGCTATTCTGATGGCTTGGCTTTCGGTTCACTTACAAAAACGGTACGAGGACCAAGTACAGCGGTCCTCCTTCTCAGCACTGACAACCAAAGCGACAGATTTTCAATTTCATTGGCGAGACAAGATCAGGGCTAAAAAGGGATTGGATTTTGACAGCAACCATTTTTCTGATCTCCTAGCCACTTCATCAGTGAATCCGTACTTTCGTAGTACAACGACGTACAAGAGTAGCAACCACGCTGTTTCCAAATGGAAAACTGTCGTCCGCATGGAATCCCACATGGGCAGTTACCCCAGCGACCACGAACTGCGTCTTGAATATCAAGCACAGGACATGAACCAAGAACTACTGGCTACTGTCAAGGAGCACTTCCAGGATGAAGACGTGACGATTACTTTTGTAGAAATCTCCGCTGATCCTGCTCCATGACTCCCACATGCTGACACTGGCGAACACGACATCTGAATCAAGCATGTTCACCTCGAGAGAGCAAGATTCATGACATCCTCGTGTTCGCACTGTTGGCAGTCGTTGGCGCCATCAACAGTCAACTCTGCAGTGCTCAGGAATCTGATGAAGCAAAGAGCGGGAATAGCCAACAAGCCCAACCATTTAAAATTGGGTCAGACACCACATTTGTACCGGGCCCTGTCTCAGACGATGGGACCATCGACTATGCCGCCGCCATCAATCAAAGAAAGCGGGCGGAAATCAAACGTGAAGAAAATGCTGCGGTTTGGATCATTCGAGCTCTCGGTCCCAACGTTCCTGAATTCAAGTGTGAGCCAAATTTGTTTGAAGAGGTCGGCATGCAGCGACCGCCAGTACACGGCGATTACCTGCAACCGGAGTATCCGAAACCCGCTTACCTAAAGCAGATCCCGGCTGATATCTTCACCGACAAGCCCCTCCTCTATCAACACATCGACGAGGGTTACCAGCTCTACAGCGTTGGCCCCAATCGCAAAGATGACACTGGCCGCACCCATTTATGGCCCGATCCTGGCGATGACCCAGCCATCCGCATGGTCTTAGCATCGACTGATTGAGGTGACATCACAAGACTACATGCTTCCAAGCACGACGCGCCACCTACCTTGTTAGAAAGAAACATGCGATCCAAATTACACGGTTACACCAGCGATACTCTGGATTTGTCCAATCAGCAATTTCACTACGGATTTTATACAAGCAATGTTGCGGTATCTTGCTAAGGTCATGGTGATTTATCAGCTTTCCAACTCCATTCTGGGATCAGGAGAAAATGCCACACAGCCTGCTATCCACCCTATCATCAGGCCCCCTCGATATCGTTGGCGATGTCCATGG
>CAXGRW010000720.1:0-3050 GCA_964012125.1 uncultured Rhodopirellula sp. | reverse complement strand
CATGGCGTCTACGGTGATCGGAACATCTGGAATCCCACCACCAAGTAATCGTTCTCGAACCCATCGACCACGACGAATGGCGTGATTGTCCATGGCATCAGAATGAGAAACGAGCCAAGTTGGATAGGTGAGGATTCCACTACGTTGATCTTTGGGTGCCTCTGCCAAGGTTCGATCAGGTTTCATTGACCCATTGCCAAAACTTCGGCGACTGACTCGGGCATAGATTTTTGGACCAGACAAATTTGCCCCATCAACTTTGTGGTTCACGTTTGAGCGTTTTTTCTTCGGCGGCTTGGGTGGCTTCTTTCCAGGATTGGCTTTCAACCATGCTTCTTTTTCCGCGGCTTGCTGGGCAGCTAATTCAGCCGCTTCTTTCTTGGCTTTCGCAATCAAAGCCCTTTCTTGGTCGCCCGCACGCCGCTGACCGAAATAAGTACCATCGCCCCGACTTGCGACGACTTTATTCGTTGTCAGCAACTGCTTAAGCACGTCTTTATCTTCATCAAGAATCAGTTCAATCAGACGATCAGTGCTCGCTGTCCCGTCGAACATGGCTCGGTAGTGCGTTGTACCAGCAGATGCACCTGTTTCACTAAGGGCCTTGGTATCTTTGCAAATGTAGCCAGCCAAATCGTAATCAAAATAATCTCGAAAGAACCTTAGCACACGTGGTTTGCGAACGCTGTCATCTGACAGCATCCGTTCAACTTCACGCTTCACATCTGCTTTGGTTCGCATACGTCCATCAACGATGGCCTGACGCAGTTGTTCATCCGGCTGCAGGTATCGAAGTGCATGATTTACCGCCAACCCCAACTCCCAATCCTTTAGCATGACGCGACCATAACGATCTGCCTTACCCTTCTGAACCAGTTCGGGCCTGAACAATGCGTCGCGGTCCAACAAAATTGAGGAGAGTCCCAGAACCAGTCCTTCTTCTTTCCCAAGCTTTTCAATTGTTTGCTCGACAATTGTGACATACTCATCTTCTTCCACCTTGCTGGGTGGTCGAAAGCACAATGCCTCAAACAAAAAGCGAACCGCATCCCGCAACCCGTCATCTGACAGTCCACTTTTCTCAAAGATCGCACTGATGGGAGTCAGGGGACGCATTACTTTGGTGCTGTAAACGATACTCGTGGGAAGCCCGCGAAGATCACCCTTCATTTTATCTTCGATCGATTTCGGATCGTCAGTAATCTGATAAGCGTTGGCAATACTCAAAGGCCCCCGTGCCATGTAGCGGATGATGTCCCCAGCCACCCCAAAGATCTGCGTGGCCTCGGCACTGTTGACCGTCGAAAAATCTGAGTAATTTTCTAAACCGTGTGCCCGAGGTGAGGAGAGAATGGCAGGCGTACTTTTTACTGCAGTCGCATAAGCAACCGTTCCACCCTGCCACTTGATAATACGGTCCGTACCGAAATAGATTTTCAGTTCGCCACCGTGATTCGTCGGAACGAAATCTCCCTGGGTCCGCAAACCTGGCTTCTCTGGATTAAACGCCGGCTCTTGATTGATTAACGCATTCAAACGCGTCATATGTTCCTGTGGTGTCACTCGCCAGAGTCGTGCGGGAGAAGATGTCGGAATTAACTTGATGTCTGCCGGTAAAGACTCGAATAACAGATCATGATCAACAAAGTTCCCCTTCTCGGGGTCAAGGTTTGCCCGAAACCCGCCTTTACCGCGCATCACCCGCTGTAGTTCAGCAACGATCCAGTCTGAGAACTGAAGACGTTCTACGACACCCACATCTGCCGCATCTTTGGGTGGCATTTCCTTCAACGTGACCTGTGCCCAAACGCTCTTCCAGACCGCGGCGTTAACTTCCGTCACGGGCCCTAAATCAGCAAGCGAAAGATTTCCCTCTGGGTCTGTTTCACCGTGACAATCTGAGCAGTGTGTTTCCAGAAACGATTTGGCAAAGTGTTTGAAGTCCTTATCAACTCCCTTTCCAGGCGTATAGGCATCGCCGCGTGCCGATGAAGTTGCCGCCAACATAAGCACGAACACCAATACAACATTTAGCTTGCTCATATCATCAATTCTTTGACAGGACCGCTATCTGTATCAAACTTTTTGGCCAGTTGTTCACTCATATTGAATCGGTCCACATTCTGTCCGGCAGCTCTCAAGATAGATGTGTAAAGAGCATTGATGGGACGTTTACCATCTAACTGCGTGAAACAACCGGTCTTGAATGCACCGTCGCAATTGCCAAGCAACATGACAGGCCAATTCGCACCATTGGTGTGCTGCTTGTCCGCATTGTTACTCGTGTAAACAATCAACGTGTTGTCCATCATGGTTCCATTGCCTTCCGGAACACTTTCCAAAGCTTGCATGATTCGGACAAGCATACGACTGTTGTATTGCCGGATTTTGATCCAAATTGGATTTCCCGCCTGAGTCATATGACCAAGATTGTGTCCTTGTTGTTCAACTCCAACACCTTTCCATGATCCAAAAATCTCGCCGCGTCCCGAACCCAGAGTTAGGGTATTGGTGATTCCAGAGGTGACAGCGGAAATGCCAAGGTCGAGCAGTGCATCATGCCAATCAGTTTCGAATTCTGGTTTCGTGTACCGATCATCAACCTCAGGCGCGAATTTTCGCAAGTGATCCGAGACCGTATCCAGACGATCGCGTAAACCATTTACATCCTGAAAACCCTGAACGAACTGCCCGTATCGCTGCTTATCACCCAATGGAAGCGACTGACCTTTTGATGCAGCTAATCGCTCGATTTGATTGAACAGATTTGAGCGTGCTTCATGCTGACGTTGGATATCACCAGTTGAGATACCCCCGTACAACATCTGATAGAGATGATTTGGATTCGAGTGCATGAAAATTGGCTGACCAGCACCACTTGCGGACAACGTTGCCAGTGTTGGCTTCGCAGTCATATTCTCAAGTGAATCCATACCAATGCAAAGATGCGGCAGTAATGTCTCCGGCAACACTTTGCTCAACTCATGGTCAATCGTCGATCCACTGGGTGCAACACCGTCACCTCCGCGATAACCACCCAGTGCACCGAA
>CAXGRW010000719.1:0-3050 GCA_964012125.1 uncultured Rhodopirellula sp. | reverse complement strand
TTTCCTTCTTTCGATTGCACACCGGAAATCGAGCACCAGATGTCGCGTTTCTTTATCTACCGGCCCATCTTCGCAACCGTTATCTCAATCGTGATTGTGATTGCGGGATTCGTTTCGTTCGGCGCCCTGCCCGTTGCGAAGTTCCCCGAGGTTGCCCCACCCACGGTTGCCGTTTCAGCAATCTATCCGGGTGGTAATGCGACCACGATCGCTGAAACGGTTGCCGCCCCCATCGAACAGCAGGTCAATGGCGTCGAAGGCATGCTTTACATGTCTTCCAAAAGCGCCAACGACGGCACGTATAACTTGACGGTGACCTTTGAGCTGGGGACTGACATGGACATTGCGTCCGTGTTGGTTCAGAACCGCGTCGCCATCGCAGAACCCCAGCTACCTCAGGAGGTTCGTGCCCAGGGAATCACGACCAAAAAACGCTCAACCCAAATCCTTCAATTTATCGCACTGACGTCTCCCAAGAAAAACGTCGACGCGCTTTATCTGAGCAACTACGCACTGACAGTCAAAGATGAGCTGAGCCGTATTGCTGGTGTTGGTGATGTCACCGTGTTTGGGGCAGGTGACTACAGCATGCGGATCTGGCTTGACCCTCGCAAACTGAAACAGCGTGGCCTGACCACCGATGATGTGCTCAATGCGGTCAAGGAACAGAACGTTCAGGTCGCCGCTGGCCAAATTGGTGCTCCACCGGCACCGGCCGGCACACAGTTTCAGTTTTCGGTGAATGCCAAAGGGCGTCTAACCGATGTCAAGGAATTTGAGAACATCATCATTCGCACGGGAGAAGACGGGCGAACGCTCACGGTCGGCGATGTGGGGCGAGTGGAACTTGGGGGAAAAAACTATACATTCGACTCCAAATTTAACGGAGAGCCATCAGCTTCGGTCGCAATTTACCAGCTGCCGGGAGCCAACGCCCTGACAACTGCCAAGCTCGTCCGCGAGAAGATGCTGGAACTGAGCGAAAGCAACAACTGGCCCACTGGAATCGACTACAACATTGCGTTTGACACGACGCTATTCGTGGAAGCTTCCATCTCAGAAGTGTACGAGACGCTGTTCATTGCAGTCGCTCTTGTGGTCTTGGTGATCTTCATTTTCCTGCAGGATTGGCGGGCGACGGTCGTGCCGGTGGTTGCCATCCCTGTCTCCCTGATCGGTACTTTCGCGGTGATGAATGCGATTGGATTCTCGATCAACATGCTGTCCCTGTTTGGGATTGTGCTGGCGATCGGGATCGTCGTCGATGATGCGATTGTGGTGGTCGAAAACTGCACACGACACCTTTCCGATGGCCTCAGCCCCAAGGATGCGGCGGTGAAGGCGATGGAAGAGATCACCGGACCGGTGATTGCGACCACACTGGTGCTGCTAGCCGTTTTCATTCCCAGTGCTTTCATGGGGGGCATCACGGGGCAACTATTCCGACAGTTCGCTCTGACCATTTCGGCAGCGGTGCTAATCAGTACAGTCAACGCCCTGACACTCAGCCCCGCCTTGTGCGCCATCGTTCTTAGAAAACCCAAACAAGCCAGGTTCATTGGATTTCGGCTTTTCAATCGCGGTTTCGACGGAGCAACGTCGGTTTACGGTTTTGTCATCGGCTGGTTTGTACGCTTGGTTGTATTGGTGCTAGTCGTCTACGGTGGTCTGATCGCAACTACCGGCGTTCTATTCACGTCGCTGCCCACCGGTTTTGTTCCCCCTGAAGACCAAGGCTACCTGTTCGTCAATGTTCAATTGCCAGATGCTGCGTCGACCGAGCGCACCACAGAGGTGATGAACAAACTGAACGAAGACTACAAACAGATCCCTGGTGTCGCGAACTCTCTGTCCATTGCCGGCTATTCGTTGTTGGGTGGATACGCGGGTTCAAACCTCGGCTTTTCGATCGTCATTCTTGATCCGTGGGATGAACGTCAAACCCGCGAGACTGGAATTCGAACGATTGCTGGCGAAATGAAACGGCGTTTTGCTCAGGTTGAAGCCGCCATCGTATTTCCCTTTGCCCCACCTCCCATTGATGGTCTTGGAAACGCTGGTGGTTTCCAGATGGAAGTCTTGAACAAGGGCGGAGCCAATTACACGCAGTTGCAGAATACGGCACAGGATCTTGTGCAGGCAGGCAACGATCAGTCTGGCCTATCCGGACTCAACACTACTTTTCGAGCCAACGAACCTCAGCTATTTGCAGACGTCGACCGGGTAAAAGCCAAGGCGATGAATGTGCCCCTGCAGACGGTATTTGGCACATTGCAAGCCTACTTGGGTTCTGCGTACGTGAACGATTTCACCTACAACAATCGTCCCTACCAGGTGCGGGTTCAAGCGGAACCGGAGTTCCGAGCATCCCCTCAAGACATTGAAAACCTCGATGTCCGCGACCGCGATGGAAAGATGGTTCCCATCAGTTCCATTGTGACGGTCAAGGAGATGGTGGGACCCTCCGTTGTCCAGCGTTACAAACTTTACCCTAGTGCATCGGTGACTGGATCGCCTGCAGCGGGCGTCAGTTCAGGGCAGGCATTGAACATGATGGAAGAGATGGCTGACTCGCGTCTTCCGCTTGGATTCGGCTACGAGTGGACAGGCATGTCCTTTCAGGAAAAACAGGCAGGCAGTGGCCAAGCGGTTATCTTCCTGTTGGCAATCCTGGCGGTTTTCCTCGTGCTGGCGGCCCAATACGAAAGCTGGACCAGTCCTGCTGCGGTCATCGCCGTGGTTCCTCTCGCCGCATTAGGAGTGGTGCTTGCACTGGTGCTGCGAAATGCAGACAACAACACGTACACTCAGATTGGCATCGTCCTGCTGGTAGCTCTGGCGAGCAAGAACGCCATTCTCATTGTTGAATTTGCCAGCCAGGAACGCAAAGAGGGAAAGTCGATTCGGGAAGCTGCCCGCAATGCTGCCCGCCTGCGTTTCAGAGCCATTCTGATGACGGCCGTCTCCTCGATACTTGGTTTCCTGCCCTTGTTGTTTGCCTCCGGTGCAGGTGCCGCAAGCCGACAAGCGGTCGGCAACGCAGTGGTCGG
>CAXGRW010000718.1:0-3052 GCA_964012125.1 uncultured Rhodopirellula sp. | reverse complement strand
AACTGCCGTCGAAGTAGGCATTGTCCCAGTAGTCCGGTGTCTGCCCCACACCGCCGCCGCCATGACGCATGACTTCCGTGAATCCGCGATCTTCCGGTCGGAACGGATAGTTATCACCCAGATGCCACTTACCAAACATCCCCGTGGCATACCCATTGTCTTTGAAGACTTGTCCCATCGTCACTTCGCTTTCACGCAACATGGATCGCCCCATGATCGTGTGCCAAACGCCCGTCCGATTGGTCCAGTGCCCCGTCAAAAACGCCGCTCTCGTAGGTGAACACGTTGGCGCCACGTGATAATCAACGAGCCTGACCGCGTCAGCGTGCAGAGCATCAAGATTCGGAGTTTTCAGCACCGGATTCCCGTGGCATGACAAGTCGCCGTAACCCTGATCGTCCGTTATCACAATCACAATATTGGGTTTCGCGTCTGCACTTGCGACGGTGCAACGAAGCCCAAGCAGCAGGCAACAAAAAAACAAGAACGCATACTTTGAGAAACGTCGAAGTGGCATAGATGACCTAAAACGGTGGGGAGTGGAGTGATTGGCGAGTCCGCATGCAAATTTTGTCAGCGACTTGCGGCCTGCGACAATCCGTCGATTGTATCGGAAACACCGCCTTTGTGTTCACAGTAGTACCGCGTGCCTCGTTCAAGAGGCGACAGACCACTTAAAAAACTGACGGTTATTCGGGGCAAAAGACGGTTGATCAACCGCGAACCATGTGGGCAAGCACGGCTCGCATCACAAAAATACTTCAGAAAAACAAACAGCCAGTGACCGGACGCGCATTACTTGAATCGGGTCGGCCATGGGACAAGACCGAGTGAGGGTTAACGAGCGGCTATAATGCCAAGCAGTTCGGTTAAGCGGTGGGCGGAGTCACTGTGGCCCCGGCAAACCTCAATGAGAAGCAAGAAAAGATGAAATCAAAGTACGATTGCGTTGTCATCGGTGGCGGCCCCGGTGGATCATCCGCCGCGGCTATCGTGGCTGAGTCTGGTTGCGACACCCTGCTGATCGAGCGGGAAGCGGTGCCTCGGTTTCATGTTGGCGAATCGCTCATGCCAGAGACTTTTTGGCCACTGCAACGACTCGGCTTGACGGATCGGGTGAAAACGAGCGGATGGCAAGTGAAAAAGAGCGTCCAGTTCATCACCCACAAGGGCACTGAATCAGATCCATTTTTCTTCCGCGAGCATGATGATCGAGCTTGCAGCGAGACTTGGCAGGTCGAGCGTAGCGAATTCGACAAGATGCTGTTCGACCGCGCGGCGGAACTGGGGGCAGACTGCTACGATCGCACTCGCCTCGTCGATGTCAGATTCGACGAGTCTGGCGCCGCTTGTGGTGTAGTGGTCAAACAGTCTAACGACGAACTGAAGGAGATCGACTGCCGCGTGGTGATTGACGGGACAGGTCAGCAGTCCTTTGTCGCGAACAAACTCGGGCTAAAGCAAATCGACCCGGACTTAAAGAAGGCGGCTATCTGGACCTATTACAAGGACGCGGTTCGGGGTGAAGGCGATAACGAAGGCGCCACGATTATCATGAACACCGAGAACAAGGAGGCGTGGTTCTGGTTCATCCCTCTCTCCCGTGGGATCACGAGCATCGGATGTGTCTCAGACAATGATTACCTGCTCAAGGGCCGCGGCAAGCCGGAAGATGTTTTCTTTGAAGAACTCAAACGATGCCCGGGACTGAGACCCCGCCTCGCCAATGCGACGCAACTCGGCGACATACGGACGGCGAAGGAGTTTTCCTACATGACGAAGGCAAATGCTGGTGACGGCTGGGTCCTAGTCGGCGACGCCCTTGGTTTCATCGACCCGGTTTATTCCTCGGGTGTTTATTTTGCGCTGGAAATGGGAGTCAGGGCCGGGGATGCTGTCGTGGAGGGCCTCAAATCAGGGGACCTGTCCGAGAAGCAACTCGGGTCTTGGTGCGGCGATTTCAAGGAAGGTGCGAGATTGATCCGCAAACTGGTGCATGCTTTCTACACCAAGGAGTTCAGCATCGGCCGGTTCATGAAAGAACACCCTGAGCACCGTGGAAGCGTCACAAACCTGCTAATTGGTCGTATTTTTGACGAGGGGACGGCAAAGGTTTTTGACGATATGGACGCGTCGATCTCACGTGCAAAGGCTTCAGCAGCCCAGATGTAGCGGTCAGGTATCTTTTATCGCTGCTTTCCACGGTCGATCGCTTTCATTCGCAAGCAATTACGTTCATTCTTTTGACGTCAGTGTCTAGGGTAGCTACATTGAAATAGCTCCTGCTTGTGGGCAGTGTTCGCAATGCCGTGTCACTGGACAGCGGATCGCGGTCAACTCATTCCGTTGATATCAAACTGGGGATCCTGTGAAGGTCAGTCACCCTCTACTGTTCGTGCTTGTGTCCTGCTGTCTCAGCGTCGGTCTTGCACAGCGGACATCCCAAGCGAGGGATCCGGCGGTGGCCGCAGCAGCGGCGGAACATCGCGAACTCCGGAAGTCAGCGGTTTACCGTGGCCTCACGACAGAAAGCGAACAAACACGACAGCGAACCATCCTGAAGTGCAGGCAGCAGTCGATCCACCTCAACGCCGAACTTCCATCGCTGTTGGGCGCATCGCGTCGACACATCAAGGCCGCCGAAACCGAAAACAATATCCGCACGAGCACGACTCAACTGCTTTATCTGCTCGGCAGCCTCCACGAACCTGAGGTTGAGTCGCTGCTGATTAGCGCATTGGATTCACCATTGCTCGGCATTCGCCTAATGGCGACCGATATTCTTGGACAATTTCAATTCCAAGGCTCCATTGAGGCTCTAAAGCAACAAGTCGATCGCCCCGAATACAAAGAGTCTTACGGTTATCGGTTCAACGTGTTGCGTGCTTTCACGCGAATGCATCATCCCGACGCGATCGATTTCTTGACCGTCGTTCTTCCGACACTCGACGGTCAATTGCATCATTTGATCGACACCGCACTTAAATCGGCCACAGTTTCCGACTTCCTCGGTGATGAAGAACGTTTCCGCGAATGGCAAGCACGCCAGAAA
>CAXGRW010000717.1:0-3063 GCA_964012125.1 uncultured Rhodopirellula sp. | reverse complement strand
GGTGACGCCACCTCGATCAGGCAACCGTCGTCGTGCGATCGCTGTTTCAATTGTATTTCACCTCGCGTTGTTCATCGCGTTGCTGTGTTGGTATGTGCCGCAACATACAAAAACAGGTTTAAAAACCAAGGAGAAGCCAACCGCGAACGCAAACACGCAGGATACGGACAACGAGGCCTCCCCCTCTAAGCTTCCGCTCACTTTGGGCGACAATGTGCCCGCCAGTCAGATCGAGGCCTCACTTGAGTCTGCGATGCAGCAAGCAGAGACGTTATCAGAAAAACGGCAGTTGTCCGAACTGGAAAAAAAGCTGAAGCGTTTGAACTCAATTTCGTCAGCAGAGTCAGTTCAGGATACGACACAGAAAATTGCAAACACTCTTGGTTTGTCACCAGGGCCAGTTCCAGCGGTGGGACCTGTCGAAGGTATCTTTGATGCCACGACGGCTCAAATTCATGAGGTGACACGAATTCGGGACGCAGACGGAGATTGGTTGTATCAGTCCGTTTTGGTTGATGCTGCCGGTAGAACCGAGAACATTGATCTGCCACGAGCCGAAGGCGAGGTTACGTACAAAACTTTTCAGCAACTCAGGCAATTTCCGATGGCTGATGGGATATATCGGCAGTTGGTGATGCCAATGCTTCAGAAAATGTTGAACGCCATGGATGCAGCAGAAGCTCAGGCACGCGAACTTCGAAAGCAAGAAGCACAAAAAGAGTCAGCCTTCCAAGAATCAGCATCGCAAAAAAAAGGAACTGAGGAGCAACGACTACCCGCCACAATCGATGAGCCCACATTTAATCCTTAGAGGAACCGTAAATGGCTCGCCTCCCTGTTCGCCATCTGCTCATCCGATGCCGGTAGAATCCTGTTTGCGAGATCCTATATGTCGTGGATCATCAAAAGGTCAGATGGAACCCCACTGCCCACCACCACGCTGCGGTGAATTTCTCGAGATTCTGTTTCCGGTGATTTACCTGTCAGAATCGGATTAAAACTGCTGACCGACTGCGATCACTCTTTTCATGGTGCTACAGAGTTTGGTAGATCACGCGCTACTCCAAACATGGCAAACATCATGCAGCATTTGTGTTTCACACGACTGGTTTTTACCCTCCTGACACTGGGCTTGTTCTCAACGATCAGCGAATGCAGTGGACAGGTCTTATCAGCACGCAATCCACAGGCTGTGATTTATGACAACCCGATTTGTGATGTTCCGTACACGGACCCCCGTGAAACACCCGTTGAGAGGTACCGCAAGAGTTTCTGCCAAGGTGTTGAAGTTCGGGGTGGCTATCTTTTTGATCTTGGCGATGCAGGAGGCGGGATGAATCAGGCCTTTGAGGAAGTGCGAGCAGACTTTGGGATCCCGCTGGGAAGCATGGACAATTTGATTGGCCTGCGGCCGTTTTTCCGGGCTGATCAGTTACAGGGGCTAGACACACTTGATTTGCCCAAGGCACTTTACAACACGGGGTTGAATATTTTGCACCAACGCAAGTGGAATCCAGTATTCTCCTCAACCGTAGTTGTCACTCCTAGCATCCGCAGTGACTTCACAACCAGTGACCAAGCGTTCCGCGTGTTTGGACTGGCGTTAATGAATTGGAAGTGCCGGAGCGATTTGACTGTTTCGCTGGGTGCTGTCTATTTTGATCGTGCCGACTTCAATTTATTACCAGCGTTTGGCGTGGTCTGGACGCCGACACCTGAATGGAAGATTGATGCGACGATGCCACGCCCGCGTATTTTCCACCGACTGTGGAAACAGGGTGGGGAAGCAGAAGGATGGGCCTATTTAGGCGGCAGTATTGGTGGCAATACCTGGGCGGTCACTCGTGACTCAGGGGCAACCGATGAACTAACCATCCGCGACTTCCGGTTCATGGGCGGTTATGAAGTGCTGGAAAAAGGCAATCGAGGTCACTTCGTCGAGGCAGGACTCGCATTCGGGCGGACGGTCGAGTACGAACGTGCTGACAGCGAACTGGACTTGGACGCTGGTATTTATCTCGATGCCGGAATCAAATTTTGACACCCAGCAATTTGCGAAACTGATTTTGGCGGGGCATTTGCCCGTTTGCCGAAATCGAGAGAGGGCGAAGCGGGATCACGAAACCTCTGGTTCTTTTTCCTGTCCGGCTGCGGAAGGACCCTCGTTCCCCAACTCAGAAAGCATCGCTTCCACAATCATTTTCAATGATTCGCTTGGATCCTGTTGAGTGATGGTTTCCAATTGAATAGCAATTTCCCGAGCCAGGTCAGCCATCATGACCCCCCATGCGTGCCGTTCATCCAGTTTGGAATTGTGATGCCAGTGACCAAGGTTAAGCGAACAGGCGAGGCCGCGTTCCGCAATCCAGCCCCGGATCATCTCCACAGCGTACTCGTCTTTCTCAACTGCATCTGGACGAGTTAACTGCTTCCGGTGATCTGCCATACCTATCTTTCACTCAATGATGGTGCTACTTCTTCAAAACTTGGACACAATGCCCTGTGCCTGGTTCGGAATGATCGTCCACCAGAACACGTCCAAATCATGTTGCCAGAGCAAAACTGCTGACGTGATTGAGTTTTCATTGCATGTGTTTTAACGTCCCAGCATAAGCACCGAGTCCAATGAAAGAGAAACTTTTTCACAGTTGGCTCACAAATGCGTCAGATCTTGGCGGTAGCCGGTCTTGCGACTGCATTCCGTGGATGTCTAACGCTTGAGACAGCTCGCATGAGCGGTCCGCAAAAAGGCCGATTCACAAAATTCCAGAAAGTGTTAGTCTGACACGCAGGTTTCTCAAGGCTACTTCCTCAGCTTGGTGATGACACATGGACAACGCATCTGACAACGTATCAGGTGGGCAAAAGCCAGCGCCCCGCATGTTACTAAAAGTGCTTGCATCAACTTTTGTGTTCGCACTATTACTGCCATTTCTGCTAGGCAAAACATCGCTGAGGGACTTCGTTCTGAATTCACTGGTCGACAGTAATAGACTGACCTTACAGAGCAGCGACGCCAGCCTTGGCTATTTTTCGCCCACTTCTGTCTCTGGCTTGAAACTT
>CAXGRW010000716.1:0-3072 GCA_964012125.1 uncultured Rhodopirellula sp. | reverse complement strand
TTCATCGCAAAAGTGAAACCCGACGACTTCCACTCGTCAAAGAAAGATGTCCCAGTCACCGGTGTTCTGATCGAAGGCAGCATGATTGCATTTTTCACAATGCTGTCGATTAATCCCGGCGCGATCAAACTCATCAGCGGTTCGGTGCAACTTGACGACGCCAGCATGGATGACGGGGCCAAGGTCGCGGGCAAAGCTGATTTAAAAATCGTGGGCTTCTCTCAGAAGAAGGCTGATGAAGCCACGTGGGTCAACGAGTAACTTGAGTTTTTGCCTCATCTTCTCCATCTACATCAGATTCATACCGCTTGAGTCGGTCCCTGAGCGTGCCTCGATGCATGCCGAGCAACTGGGCAGCCGCAGCACGATTACCGCCTGTGTGTTCCAGAACAACACGCAACAACGCGGGTTCGGTTGCATTGGTCATGCGGTCGTGCAGATCGTTCAGCGCCGAATCAGCTCCCGAAGAAAGTTGCTCGCGGGTCCAGGCCTCAACTAAGGCATCGAGAGACGCACCATCGTCAGCCCCCACGTTCTGTGTGCGTTGTTGCGGAACAGGAAAGTCAGCCAGTTCAAAGACGCGACCGCGGGCCATCACCGAAGCGTGTTCCACCGCATTACGAAGTTCTCTCACGTTACCAAACCAGTTTCGCCCCTGCAGCTGTTTCATCACCTCAGGCGAGATGGCAGTCGCCGCTGACGGATATCCCAGCCGCCGCAGAAAATACTCACAGAGCAGGGGAATATCATCCCTACGGTTACGCAACGGAGGCAATTCGATAGCCACAGCACTTAAGCGATACAACAAATCTTCGCGGAAGGTTTTGTCATCAACACCAAATTTCAAGTTGCGGTTTGTTGCAGCGATGACTCTCACATCACATTTCCGGCGTCGCAAATCGCCCACGGCAGTAAATTCGCCCTGCTCAATCACCCGCAACAATTTAACCTGAGTTGCCATTGGCAGGTCACCAATTTCATCAAGAAAAACAGACCCGCCATCCGCCAGCTCAAACAAACCTTTCCTGGCGTCAGCAGCACCTGTAAACGCTCCTTTAACATGCCCGAACAATTCACTTTCGATCACGGATTCACTCAGGGACACCGGCGCAATCGCAACATACGATTCATCCCGCCGACGACTGTGACGGTGAATTGCGGCAGCCACCAATTCCTTTCCTGTTCCCGTTTCACCAGTGATCAGCACCGATAATTCACTGTCTGCGACAAGTGCAATCCTCCGGAATACATGTTGCATTGCGGCTGATCGTCCGACAAGCACCGCAGCCTCGGCAGGCTCCAGCTCAGCAGTGTCAAATTCAGGCGATTCGGCTTGCCGCGATTGCAAAAGCATCGCCTCACAAACACGTGACGCGTCCTCAAGCTTGAATGGCTTAGTCAGGTAATCATTGGCACCACCATGGATCGCAGCAACTGCCGTTTCAAGATCACCAAATGCAGTCATGATCACTACGGGTGCGTCACCAATCACATTACGAAAATGGGGCAACGCACTGATTCCGTCCTCACCGGGCAAGCGAACATCAAGCACTAGCAGATCTATTTGCTGTGACGTAGCTTTCTCCAAACCCTCTTCCGCCGAAGATGCCGTCAAAACAACGTGCCCCTGCTCGGATAGCAAACGCTCGAAACCCCAGCAAATAGACGGTTCATCGTCGACGACAAGGATTGTGTGTGTCGCTGTGTTAGTCATTTGCTCTCACTGAAACCCTGCTTGGAAACATAATTTGGGATCATCACCTTGAACCTCAAAGAAAACCTTGTCTGCTGGCCAACCCGGTCCCACTTCACGTCCCCCTCCAATCTTCTGGCACATCTGGCAACAAGTGGGAGCCCGAGCCCCAAACCTTCTGGTTTTGAGGTAACAAAGGGCTCGAAAATTTCGTTAGCAACTTCGGGGGGCGGGCCCTCTCCATTGTCACAAACCGTCAGCAGCGCATGACCTGCCCGCATCACATCAGGATTCCCCTCCGGAATGAGTCCTGCTGAACCAATCGCATGAACGCTGCTCGGGTCGCTGCTCGGGTCGCTGCTCGGGTCGCTGCTCGCCGGCGGCATCGAATCATACACCCCGCTTGCAGGTGTGATGTTGCCGGGGGATAGATTGCCGGTTTTATTATTGGCAAGGGTAACATTCTCAGCACGCGCATGCTTGGATGCGGCCTTTATCGCGTACGACAAATCGTCGTCAGGCAGAGCCTGCGGGTTCTGCATCTTGTGACTGGATCCTGAAATCATTGCACACTCCACTGTCACTCGACTCCCCTCGTACATCGCGTTGAGGACCAGGTTCGAAAAAGCGGCTTGTAAGCTTGGGCCATCCCTGACAACAACACCGGCAAGATCTTGTGCCAAACTTGCATCTAGATCGATCCTCAAATGCTTTGCAGTTGCCATCAGCGTCTGCATCGAATCCTCGAGGCAGGCGAGGGCGAGCTCTGGTGACTCCTCTTCTTCTCTGCCAGCAGCGACCGTCAGTAATCTACGAACATGAGCCTCAGTGTGTTCAAGCTGGTTTAGTGCCACACCAAGGCTGTCATCGGCACACTTACACCGCTGCTGATGTAATTCAATCGCCATACGCGCGCCAGTCGTGCTATTACGCAACTGATGCGCTAATCCCCCAGCGACCTGATGAAGTAACTTCTCTCCCTGCTGTCGCTGCAGTGTTTCCTGCATCTTCAGCAACTGCCGACTCATGCGAGTCACTGCAATGCCAAGCCTTCCGACCTCATCGTTGGGTCCCGTGGGAACGATCGCGTTGAATTCACCAGTGGAAATCCTACCAACACATTGCTGCAATGTTGATAACCTGCGAACCAGCCTGCTGGCAAATAAAAGTGTTACTGAGGTCAGCAGAATGATCGTCGAGAATCCGGTGAGCAGTGGAAAACTTGCCATCCGCCATCTCGCCTCGCGTAGCTCCGACTCACTGAACAGCACAGCCACCCAAAGCGTGTTGTCTTGATTTTGCGTATGCAGAACGAACGTCGAATAACGATAACTCTCTGAGCCAATCGACAGCACCTCATCAGAGAATTTCTTTTCCGC
>CAXGRW010000715.1:0-3073 GCA_964012125.1 uncultured Rhodopirellula sp. | reverse complement strand
GATGGAAAGATCGCTGGTGGACTTTTGTTCGTGAGCGACTCGACGAAGGACGCCAGGTATTTGTCGTGGCACCACGTGTTTCCATCCCTACAAACGAGGGTGAAGCGGGTGAAGATGTGGCATCCGTTGAAGCAGTCTTCGAAGATTTGTGTAACGGTGCCTTGGCAGATTATCGCCTGGGTTTGTTGCACGGGCGCATGCATCCCGAGGAGAAGCAATCAATCATGGAGGCGTTTGCTGCAGGTAAAATTCAAGTTCTGGTTAGCACCACTGTGATTGAAGTTGGCATCAACGTCCCCAATGCGACAGTGATGACTATTCTCGGTGCGCAGCGTTTTGGATTGGCCCAACTGCATCAATTGCGAGGTCGTGTTGCTCGCGGTAGCCATGAAGGGCATGTTGGTGTTTTCACTGATGGTGATACTTCACCTGAGGACAATGAGCGGTTACAGGTTTTTGAGCAAACGGACGATGGATTTGAATTGGCCGAAGCAGATTTTCGACTACGGGGCCCTGGCGACATGCTTGGCAGACAGCAAAGCGGACTACCCCCGATGAGGATCGCTGACTTGATTCGTGATCAGGATGTGCTCATTGCTGCTCGTGCGATTGCACAGTCGATGATTGATGCAGATCCAGATCTGAGCGGTGAGGGACTGGGTGAGCTTCGGAGTCAGGTTTTGAGGCGATATGGAAAGCGTATGAACCTTGGTGATGTTGCCTGATTAGACAAGCTCACCGTCCACTAGTTCCTTGCGTTCTTTCATCGCGTTCGCCAGTGCGTCGCTGTGTGTGACGGCGATCAGAATTGCCCCAGAAGCTTGTTGCAGTTCGAGTAGAAGTTCACTGATTGATTCTGCGGTGGCACGATCCAAATTGCCCGTGGGCTCATCTGCCAGAATCAAGGACGGGTTCATCAATAGTGAGCGTGCGATCGCAACTCGTTCACGCTCGCCCCCAGATAATTCGCTAGGAAGGTGATCATCCCGGTCAGCCAGTCCAACAGACTCGATCAGTTCGTGGGCGCGAGTCACCTGGTCTGTCGAGGTTTTTCCCAACGCTAACGCGGGTACGAGTACGTTTTCAAGCACGGACAACTGTGGAAGCAGATGGTGATCTTGGAATACAAATCCGATGTGCTGGTTGCGAAACTGCGCTAAGGCATTTTCATCCAGGTCGAATGGATTGATCCCGTTGATGCTGACAGTTCCCGAGTTGGGATGATCGAGTGTCCCGAGGATTTGCAAGAGAGTACTCTTGCCGCTCCCACTGGGCCCAACAATAGCCACCGAATCACCTGCAGAGAGTTCTAGTGAGACATCCTGCAGAACGTTCAACGTTTGGGTAGAGCCGGGGAATGACTTGGTGAGATTTGATACTACCAAATGATGTGCAGCCTTGGAGTCGTTCATCTGCATAACTGACAAAGTGCGAGCGTTGCGAGGCCATAAAATGTGTATTCAACGTCAGCGGTCTGATCGAGCGTGAAGCCGACGAATCCACCCTCGGGTGATTGCATGGATAAAGCATATCGACTGATTGCTTCGATGTTCACCTCAGGGGTCGAGTTCAGGTCAGACAACGTCAATAAGCCGGTGAATGAACTCAGTAAATCAGCAAAGGGGATTCGCGTATTTGCGGTAAAGCCACCTTCGTCGGACTGCATTTCCGAGAGGAACTCAGCAGTGTTTTGCTGTTCGTCTGGCTTGAGCTTGCCGAGTGCTTTGAGGGTCCCGATGGCAGCAGCGGTTGGATTCACACCTGGTCGTTTCGCCGCGCGGATTTCAAGGTATCCTCCCTCAAGCTGCTTTTGGGATTCCAGAAAAGCTTCAATGCCATCGATATTCGGCGGGGGGATTTCGATCAATTGATAACAGAGGATTGAGAGGAAGGTCTGATAGGTGCTGCCGGCCCTACCCTCTGGTGTTTTTGCAAAACCGCCATCATCGGTTCGCAGTGTGGAGAGCAGATCAGAGATATTCTGCCGCCAGTGTAGATCTTCGTCTGGAATGACAATCTCACCCACTGCCAGTTCTACGATGGCTGATCCAAAGATCAAAGAAATCAAATCAATGATCGACTCTTTGCGGGTCAGACGTTGTTTCAGAAATTGGGCAGCACGGCCCCCGATTTGCGAGTCGAGGGCGTCGAGAATCCACAGTCCACGCAGGGCAAAGGCAGTGTAGTACGGATCGCTTTCGCCTTCACGGCCAGCAAAGCCGCCGTCCTCGCGCTGCTGGGCGATTAACCACTGGGCATGCTGCGAACGCAGCGATGGATCCAATTGGGATGCACCGATTGCCAGTTGCAGTGTCAATTCCTGAAGGTACGGAACGCTCACGCAATCCCTTGCGGATTGAAGTACTGCGGTTCATTTCCCTCTTTCCATTTGATATTGCAACCAATGGAGGGGGTTTGTTGCTCAGAAGGACTTTGCCCACTCAAGACTGCATCGATCGCTGCCCGTAGATCTTCACCCGTGACAGGAATATCACTCTTGGGTCTGCTGGAATCGAGTTGTCCCCGATAGGCAAGTTTTTGCTCGCTGTCGAACAGATAAAAGTCCGGTGTGCACGCTGCGGCATAGTTTTGCGCAACTTCCTGTGATTCATCAAAGAGGTAGTCGAACTGATAACCTCGTTCGGACTTTTCGATGGCCATCGCCTGCAATGAATCATCTGGATACTTGTCAGCGTCATTGCTGCTAATTGCAACAACAGCCAAGCCCTGCGGCATGTAATCATCCGACAGCGACTTGAGTTGGTCTGCTACATGTTTGACATAGGGGCAATGATTGCACATGAAGATCACGAGCAATGCTTTGCTACCTGCCAATGCGGCCAATTCGACTGTCTTGCCGTCAGTGTCGGGAAGAGAAAATGCGGGCGCTTGTGTACCCAGCGGAAGCATGGTGCTGGCAGTACGTACCATCGATGATCCTTTGTGAAAGAAAAAGCTGAAGTGTTTTCAGTGACCGATCCATACAAGATCAACCGTGATTGCTCGAAGCAAGCTGTTTTTACTTGCTTTGCATCTTGTCCAATAAGCGACCTGGGCTACCCATGGCGTGGTA
>CAXGRW010000714.1:0-3076 GCA_964012125.1 uncultured Rhodopirellula sp. | reverse complement strand
AACACGACTTTTGGCAAACACAATGAGCCATGCGACATCACATGTCAAAGCCACACTGGGTAAAAATCTGTTTCTTCAAACGTGCTCGGTCCCAATCCACGCTAAACTGTAGACGCCCTCCTTTCTGAACCCTCCACTCTGCGTGTCATTTCCTGTGTCGTTCTTCCAGTCTCTTGTAGCGGTCGTTCCTTTAACGACTGTATTGCTCGGTTTCCTGTCCCCACTGCAGCCACAATCTATCAACGCGGCGGATGTGTCGTACCAGCATGGGCCGGATTCCAAGCTCAACGCGGCCAACCCACGTGGGACCGTGACTGAACACACGTTTTCAGGCAGCCGAATTTTTCCCGGAACCAAGCGACGCTACAGCCTGTATGTACCTGCGCAGTACCGCCCTGAGCGGCCTGCGGCATTGATGGTGTTTCAGGACGGCCACGCGTTTGTTGGCGCACGAGGTGACTTCCGGGTCCCAATCGTCTTTGACAACCTGATCGCAAGGGGTGCAATGCCGGTCACGATCGCCGTCATGATCGATCCAGGCCACAAAGGCGAATTACCTGACAAACGCGGTTGGAAACCGACGCCCGCGAACCGAAGTGTTGAATATGACACTGTGAATGGTGACTATGCGAAATTTTTGCTGGAAGAGGTTTTGCCACCAATTGAGGCGAAATACCGGATTACCCAAAATCCCGAATTGAGAGCGATTTGCGGCAACAGCTCGGGTGGAATCTGCGCCTTTTCCGTTGCTTGGCATCGCCCCGACCAATTTCGCAAAGTACTCAGCCACATTGGCAGTTTTGTCGACCTGCGAGGTGGGCACAACTACCCTCCGATGATCCGCAAAACAGACAAAAAACCACTTCGTGTTCTCCTGCAGGATGGTGAAAACGATTTGGACAACCGCTTTGGAAACTGGCCCTTGGCGAATCGCCAAATGGCACGGGCATTGTCATATCAGAATTACGATTACAAACTGGTGTTTGGCGAGGGAGAGCACAATGGAAAACATGCCGGCACCATCTTTCCCGAATCCCTACAGTGGTTGTGGAGAGGCTGGGAAGAAGCGAAGCCGTGAGTAAGTCGTCGAACAGATCCGCGTGACAGTTGTTTTCACTCGTGTCCATTCTCACTTTGCCCGCGAGAACGGCGGCTACGAAAAAACGTGGCCAACACAACGCAATTTAATCAATAACGACTAGCCCACACTTTGACACCGATCTGATCCAAACCAACACTGCATTTATCTAACTCACCAAGCGACCCACAGCAGCTTTCCTTACCCATGTCCGACCCGTCCGAAACCTCACTTGATATCCAGTTCTCGGTGCCATTTGTGCATCGTCTGCGAGTCACCGATGACGTGTCACGAGACGACCTCCCCGAGTTGCTGTCTGTCATTGAAGCTGGCGATGGGGAACGTGCCAAGGTGTTGCTGATTGCCGAACGATCATTGGCCGAGCCCACCAGCCGAATTGCGGAACAGCTTGGACAGGCCAGTGGCATCGACTTGGTTCACACACCGGTTCTGGTTGACGGTGGGGAAGGCGTCAAAAATTCATCGAAGACGGTCGAGCTGATTCTGCAGCATATCAATCAGCGGAACCTGGATCGTCGTAGTTACATTGTCGCGATCGGCGGCGGCGCGATGCTGGACGCAGTTGGCTACGCAGCCGCTGTAGCCCACCGCGGCGTCCGACTGATTCGCCTGCCGACCACGACACTGGCACAGGCCGATTCAGGAGTTGGCGTCAAAAACGCAATCAATCAATTCGAAAAGAAGAATTGGATCGGTACCTTCGCCGTGCCATGGGCGGTGATCAACGACGCGAATCTGCTGCGCACGTTGCCCGATCGTGATTTCAGATGCGGATTCAGCGAAGCGGTCAAAGTCTCGCTGCTGAAAAGCAAAGCAGAATTCTCATGGCTGTGTGAGAACGCTGAAGCCATTCGGGAACGAGACGCCGTTGCGTCCAAGCGGGCGGTTCACCAGTCGTGCCTGCTGCACCTGAAACACATCACCCACGGAGGTGATCCTTTCGAAATGCTGGAAGCTCGCCCCTTGGACTTCGGCCACTGGTCGGCTCACCGACTGGAACCACTGACCGATTATCAGATCCGTCACGGCGAAGCCGTTGCCATTGGGGTCGCGATTGACACAATTTACTCGTCACTGAAGTTCGGTTTTCCCGAACAGGATATGCGAGCCGTCTGCGCATGCCTGACTCGCTTGGGCATCCAGTTGTGGCACAAAGAATTGACACCCACCGAGCGTTTGATGCAGGGTTTGGAAGAGTTCAGGCAACACCTGGGGGGGCGTTTGACGATCACCATGCTCCGCGGAGTCGGTGATCCGATTGACGTCCACGAAATCGATCACGTCACCATGCGTCGCGCGATTGAACGACTGCAGAAAATCCATGAAGAGCTCGTAAGAGGCCACGAACCGAAAGTGGGAAGCGAGGGGTAAGCCCCGAGTGAACCCAGATGCCCCCGCACAGCCGACACTGGCATGGACATGGACATGGGCATGGGCATGCGGCCAACACAGGCACAAGAACAATACAGCTGCGAAAGAGTCACCGCATCGAACGACTGCTGCCAGCCCAAGCGACTGATCACGAGCGCAAAACCGCGTTTTGAAACTGGCCCATCCGGACATGAACCGCTGCTGGAATGACAGCGTTGGCTACTCGTCAGCGACGTTCACGTAGACCTTCAAGGCATCCTTCTCTTCAACCAGCAGTCGCATCATCTCGGCAAAATTCTCAAGGCCATCGACTGGATTAGTCAGGATGCGTTCCAAGACTCCGGGATACATCATTTCGCCAAGTGCCAAGTCCTTGATCCCCATCTCAAAATGATGGCGATTTGCATTCACGCTGCCCAGCAACAACTTGTTTCCCAATACCCATTGCAGATTGATTTTGTCGGCAGGGACTTCACTTTTATTGTCACCACCAGTGATCCCGGTCCAGACAAGAACTCCATTGAGCCCCAGATGCTCCATCGCCTCGAAGGCAAGCTTACTGCTTCCGGTCGCGTCTACGATCAGGTCAGGCTTTCCTGTCTGTGC
>CAXGRW010000713.1:0-3080 GCA_964012125.1 uncultured Rhodopirellula sp. | reverse complement strand
AACTCGAGCGAAACTCCCTCGAGACGAACATCATCACTCGTCAGCAAGCCGTCACTGTATTCACGCAGTGACTCGGGACGCAGCGCTGCGGCAAGGCGAATCGCCTCACCATCCTGAAACACAAATCCACTGAGAGATGCCGGAGGCACTTCAGGGAAATGATAGTCCACAGCGTCAGTGCCCACCGCCAATGTCAAACCGGTCAGCATGTCATCGATTGAATCAGATCCACCATGATCTCCAACCACTTGCCCACCATGAAACAACCCATCGGGTTGCGTTTGGCGAATGGCATAGACCCCTGGCATCAATCCCTCAAAACGATAATTGCCCTGCGCATCCGTTTGCGTTGTCTCTAAGACAGTTTCTGATGCCCCCAGCAATTCGATCAACACACCTGGAATGGGGACCTCACCAGCATCATATTGCTGATTCTCGTCAATTTCTTGCCATACCATTCCCTGTACCGATGCGGGCATCAATTCGCAAAAGTCATAATGGTTCAGGGTGTCTCCCCAACCGACAGGCACATCAGTAATCAAGTCGTCGCTGCTATCGTTCCCACCAGCGCTGCCGGCCGTTTGATGTCCTTGCAGCCAACCTTCGGGCTGCACTTCATGAACCGAATAAATCCCAGCCGCGAGACCAGAGAACTGGTAGAAACCCGTGGCATCGGTCAAAGTGCTTGCAATGACCGTGCCCGATTCATCTCGCAATTCGATCGCGACATCAATGATTCCGGTGTCCCCTTCATCGAATTGGCAGTCGTCATTAAAGTCGGCAAACACATGCCCTGTGAGCTCCGCACCCAACTGCTCACAGAAATCATAGTCCGTAGCATCTTGGCCTGAAGCCAATAAGACTTGGCCAATCCGGCTTGCGTCCAATACGTTGCCACCAAGATTGCCAGCAGAGGCCCCGCCTTCGAAATACCCGTCTGGCTGATCTTCGACAACCGTGTATTCCCCCGGTGCGACGTCCACAAAAGCGTAACGACCGTCGAGATCAGTTACGACCTGTTCGACCTCAGCCCCAAGGTGATCAAACAGTCGAATCACCACGCCTGACAACGTTGGTTCATCGGCGTCAAAAAGACAATCACCATCCAAATCGACGTGCACACGCCCCGCTAGCGAAGCGGGTAAAACCTCACCAAAATTGTACTCAACTGCAGACTGTCCCTGCTTCACACGGACGTCCGACAGTTTGTCGTTCACTTGGTTATTGCCAGTCAACTCACCCTGAATGGTCCCAACGCTGTCAATGCCATCGGAATATCCGACGGGTTGCTCCGCAATGATTGAATAGACACCAGGTGCGATTCTCTCAAATTCATAGTGACCCTCGCTGTCCGTTTCGACAGTAGCGATGGTCGTACCGCTGTCATCAACCAACTGCACGCCAACACCGCTGATTGGCATCTCTTTGGGATCACGAGCACCTTCATTGGATTCATCATGATAAACGTAGCCACTGATCGAAGCAGGCAAGGCTTCGCAGAAATCGTATCCAACGCCCACACCACCCGGGCTCATGGTGATGTCATTAATCAGTGTGCCATCGATACCGATCCCCACTGCCACATCATCGATGACGCCAACATGGGAAGTTCCATCAATCACACCCTGCGGAGTGAATTGGACCAACCGATACTTTCCGATTGGCAAACCGTGGAATGCGTAACTGCCATCGGCATTCGTACTGGTTTGGGCAACGAGAACGCCTCGACTGTCCTGCAAGGCAATTTCAACACCAACCAGAGGTGTTGATTCAACGCGTGACTGCTGTTCGTGACAGTCATTGTCCGGGCTTGCGAGGTAGACAATCCCAGCAAGTGAACCCGCAGGTATTTCCGCAAAGTTATATTCAACACCAGCATCACCGCCGGCTAGAGAAATCGAATGAATCAGATCACCGGGATTCTGTGCTGCACCAATCGTTACCCCATCGACCTGACCAGCCTTATCGATTCCATCGAGAAGATCACCAGGCTGTTCCAGCTCAACAACTTCATAGCTTCCGGGCGACAGATCCGAGAACGAATAAGAACCATCGCTGGCAGTCGACATGACCAACGTTGACTGGGGTACGAGAGTGCTGATTGGCACTAATTGAACATTCACATCAGGAATGCCTTCCTCACCCGGATCGCGAACTCCATCATTATTTGAATCAAGGTAAACGAAGCCTGTCAGAGTCGCGGGCTGGGCCTCGGCAAAATCATAATTCAGTGCTACGGAGTCTCCCAGCGGGATGTGCAGAGCAGAGAGCATATCAGCCGAATCGGCCTGCCCCACTGCATCGCCGTTCATTGTCCCGGGGACCGCAGCGACGCTCATCAAATTATCGGGTTGTGTTTCAACGAGGCGATAATGGCCGGGCGGAATACCGAGAGACGTTGGGAAATGATACTTCCCGCTGACGTCAGTGGTCGCACGGTACCCCGTATCAACGTAGTCCCCTGATTCCGTCTGTCGGAACAAGGTGATCTCAACACCGTTCAACATTGACTCGCCGGGTTCACGGTTGGCATCCAGATCATTGTCCAGCCAAACATGCCCCGAAATCTCAATCGGCTTGGGGGTTTGAACGAGACTCAAAATCGCGGCAGCCGAACGATCAGGTCGGCTATCGATATCATCGCCCTGATCAGGCGGTAAATCCAATCCGTGCACTGAAATCGGGTCGCCGTAACCGTTCACGAAGATTGCATCAGCCTGACTGGGTTCGTAGTGCGGTGCTTCCAGCGTCACAGCCAGGATTGAATCCTGAAACTCCTGCCCAGAAGTGATCACGTCAAGCCTGTCGTTGAACACCGCAAGCTCAGCAGCATTGCGTAGCACTTCATCAACATCAACCGAAAACTCAAGTCGATCACCTGCTCGAAAATCAGACAACCTGAGGACCAGTTCCTGTCCACCATCTTCAATGGAGGCCGTCGCATTCACCTGCTGCCCATCCTGCGTCACGACTTTCACAATTTGAAAGTCGTGCGCACCACTTTTTCCACGACCGCCCATTGCGGTGTCATAGATTGAATCACCGATACTCAAACCGTCGCCATCTTTATCCGTTCGAAT
>CAXGRW010000712.1:0-3084 GCA_964012125.1 uncultured Rhodopirellula sp. | reverse complement strand
TTCGCAAAGACCAAAAGGTCCGTGACCATCACTTTGGACGCGATCCCAACAACAGCCTAAAATACAAAGTCCCGGAAACTGATACGTATCGGATTGAGATTCGCGACGTTCTGAACAGATCGGGCAGTGGTTTTGAATACTGCCTTTCTGTTCGCAACGACCTCGCGCCGACGGTGCTCCGGATCGCTCCAGTCAAGCCTGCTGATCGGCGAATACGCAACGACAAGCCACATCGCCAAGTTTGGTTTAATGATGAAACCCTACCCGTACTCATCCGTGCAGATCGGCGTGGTTTCGATGGTCCGATCGCCATACATGCTGAACTTGACGGAAAACCCTGCAGTGTTGATGGGCGCATTGAACAGAAGAAAAACGAGGCAGAAATTCAGATCCATCTGCCACACGCAATTCCCGATCGAGAATTGAAGAGCCTCAGAATTTTTGGAAGCTGCGAAATTGGTGGTCGCAAGATGCACATTCCCCTTGACCTGAGTGAACACATCAAACGGGATTTCGACGAATTCACTACGATTCCGGCAAATGCGGGACGCACCATAGCGGTTGTTGTAACACCGTATGAAGGAAAAAAAGAATGAGCATTCCGGAAATGAATCACGCTAATCACTGGCGACGACGGTGGATTGCTCTTTTCCTGTTGTTGGCAACATCGGGTATTACCGACATGGCCTCACTGCCTTGCATTGCCAATCAAACAATCAACCAGCAACAGATCACGGTCTATCCTGCGACTTATCAGATCACAGGAAAACGTGATCCTCTGCAACTGATTGTCACCGTGTCAGAGAATGATCAAACGCTCGACGTAACTCGCGATTGCACCTACGAAGCAGACATGGATGCAGTACTTGTCACGGACACGGGCATCGTAAGCCCCAAAGCGAATGGGGAAACCACGATCACCATTCGCTGGAAGAACCTGACATGCCAGACAACTGTCAAAGTAATCAATACCGAGAAGCCACAGCCCATTTCATTCGACTATGACGTGCTGCCGGTCCTCGCCCAGACTGGCTGCAGCGGTGGGTCATGTCATGGGGCACCTCATGGGAAGGCTGGCTTCCGACTTTCGCTCTTCGGATCAGACCGCGAGTTGGATCGTGTTTCGCTTACCCAAGAACTATACGGGCGTCGAATCAACCCAATTGAGCCTGCGAAAAGTTTGCTTCTGCAAAAGCCAAGCATGCAAATTGCTCACCAGGGAGGAAAACGTTTCTCAGTTTCAGAACGACCTTACGCTGTTCTTCATGACTGGATCTCGGAGGGTTGCCAAAACAACAAAGATGATGTTGCATGCATCGGGATCGAAGTTTTCCCAAAGGAAAGCAGACTTCTGAAATCCCCCGGTTGGAAACAGCAGTTTTCCGTGATTGCGCATTTTGAAGATGGCAGAAAACGCGACGTCACACAGTTGGCTAAGTACGAGACATCGGACCCGTTGATTGCAGTGACCAACCGCACAGGTTTAGTAACGGGACTGCGGCGTGGAGAATCGGCCATCATCATTCGTTACCTCAACCACATTGAAACGCCGTTGATGACCTTCATCAGAGACGCCAAAGATTTTCGATGGGCCGCACCGATGCCAGCGAATCAGGTAGACATCCACGTTCAAGCGAAACTCAAAAAACTCAAATTCCTTCCAGCCAGTCAATGCAAGGACCATGAGTTTGTCCGACGTATCTTTCTCGATACGATTGGCATCCTGCCCAGCCAAGCCGAGGCCGACGTATTTATCGCTGATGACAGCCCAAACAAAAGAGCCGCGTTAATTGATGAACTGCTCGAAAGAAACGAATTTGCAAAATTCTGGGCGCAAAAATGGGGCGATCTCTTACGCGTATCCACCAAGCTGATCGGAACCGCCAGCACCCATAAATTCAACCGCTGGCTTGAACATAGTGTATTGAGCAACCAGCCTTATGACTCATTTGCCCGCGACATCCTGCTTGCAACAGGCAGTACGCGTCAATATCCAGCGGGGAACTTCTATCGGTCCGCCGGCGACACAAGTGATGCGATGGAGACAGCTGCACAAGTCTTTCTTGGAACAAGAATCCAATGCGCCAAATGCCACAACCATCCTTTCGAACGATGGACACAGGAAAACTACTACGGGCTGAGTGCCTTCTTCAATCGAATTGAGAGATCACGAACGTCCCGTAAGGAAGAAATCCTACTTTGGTCGCGAACCGATGGTGAGGTCCGATTGCCAACCACAGGCGAGGCAGTGAAGCCGTGGGTTCCGGGCACAGACAGCATTTCAGACCTCCCCGGTGATCGACGGCAGGCTTTTACGGGCTGGTTGACCACCCACGAAAACCCTCTGTTCGCAAGGGTTGAAGTCAATCGAATTTGGAGTCATCTGATGGGTCGAGGGATTGTCGAACCATTTGATGATTTCCGAGATTCGAATCCGCCAGCAAATGCTCCGCTGCTGAACTCACTAGCGACCATGTTCGTTCAAAGTGGGTACGATCGAAAAGAGATCATCCGAATCATTTTGAATAGCGAGACCTACCAGGCTTCGTCGCAACCGATCGAAAACGATCAAAGCGGACTCAAATACGCTTCCCATTACAACTCACGCATTTTGACCGCTGAACAGTTGGTCGACGCTCTAGGATTTGTCACCGGCAAACCGCGGCAATTCTTTGGTGTCCCCGAGGGAACCATGGCAACATGGCTTCCCGCGCCCGACCTGCGTCCCCACGACCGAGGCCGGATTGGTGACGTTGAGTTCCTGAAAGTATTTGGCCAACCTGAAAGGCAAAGTGCTTGCGAATGCGAACGCAGCGACGATGTGAGTTTGGGCCAAGCGCTCGAACTTATCAATGGAAAATTAGTCGCAGACATGCTGTCAGATCGCTCCAACACATTCCATCAACAACTTGATGCTGGTACGGATCCCGCAACGATCATTGAATCACTTTACAGGCGTGCCCTATGCCGTTCTGCAAGTGCAGCGGAAATGAAGATCCACAGCGACTATCTGGCACAACATCAAGACATTCACCTTGCGATGGAAGATATCTGCTGGGCAATTTTGAACCGCACAGAATTCCT
>CAXGRW010000711.1:0-3086 GCA_964012125.1 uncultured Rhodopirellula sp. | reverse complement strand
CATTTGTCACGATCAGGGACCGCGAGGCAGACGAAGAGTTGCGGAAAGAACTGCGGATGCACGTTCGAAAGCAGATCGGCGCACTTGCGCAGCCTGATGATCTTCGCTTCGCCGCTTCTCTGCCCAAGACAAGGAGTGGAAAAATCATGCGACGTCTGTTGCGGGATATCGCGTCCGGTCGCGAGGTGGTAGGTGATACTTCAACGCTCGAAGATTTTTCAGTGATCGCAAAGCTCAGTGAGGACGAGTGAGTTTGACGGTCGGAGCGAGGGAACCCAGATCGAGGCTGGAGTCCAGTGCGAGGCTGGGTGATGACGCTTAGGGTAGATCGCCTTGAGCAAGCGTCCTGAGCTGAGCGTCCTGAGCTGAGCGTCCTGAGCTGAGCGTCCTGAGCTGAGAATCCTGAGCTTTGTATTTCAGCTAAGCGTCTTGAGCTAAGCGTCCTGATGGATCGATCACCCCTGTGAATTGCTTGGGGCATTTACCAGAGGTCAAAAAAAACCGGCCGCCACTCACGAGGAGTGACGGCCGGCTATGTTAGACGCTTTGGTCAGTCGGCGGCAAAATGGAGCCGCTGGGAGAAACGCGTGAGTCTCAGCGTGCTACTGCACAAGCCTTTGATGACACAGGCGAACCCGGTAAATGATCCCTCTGCCGAAATAGGAAGACCAAAGCAGGTGCGGGCATAATTCAATGTCCTAATCAAGCAACAAGCCAAAGACTTGTTTCCCGATGCACTCTATCCATCGACTATTATCGACGGCTTCGTGAGTTAATCAATGGCTGAACTTTGCTCTGGGGTACAAGACCGCGTGAGAACTTCGTTTTTTTTCCGATGTGAGATGTTTTTTGCATCTTTCACCGCAAATTTTTTAGCGTGTAAAAACGAATCGTGTCGGGTTGGTGTGAGACAACCGAGTGAGATGATGACTCGAGGCGAACGATGCGAAGAGACTTGACAACGCACTACCACACTGCGGTCTGAGCTGACGCTAGGCCTGTGTGTTTTCACGCCCCATCGCCGGTCCCTGGTTGGGACCGACGGTGACGTTGTGAACCTGAGTTTACTTGGCAGCAGTTGCAGGCAGTTCGGCGATTGAGATGTTGCGGAATTCGACGGGGTCATTGTGTCCCGCGAATCCAAAGAATCCGCTGGCCCGATCTTTTCCGGGGTGCGGACGGCCGCCCATGAATTCAGTGACGTTGTTCAGATCAGTATCCAGAATTACCGTTCCATTGAGTTCCACCTTGATGGTGCTGCCGTCAACGGTGACTTCCTGATAGTTCCACTGCCCAGCATCTCGCAGGTAGCCTCTTTTTGCAGCAGCCATGCCATAGGAACTGCCGTGGTACTGCCGCTGGTCGAGCTTGGCGTATTTGGGATGTTCTGAGTCGAGGACTTGCAATTCAGTCATCGCAGCGTAAGCAGGGTCGCCGTTACCGGGTGAGCGAATTGCCAGTCCGTTATTCCCGCCAGGTGGCAGGCGGAATTCAAGGCGTGCGACGAAGTTGCCGTATTCTTTGTCGGTCAACAGCATGCCTCCTTTGCCTTTTTTGCAGCGAATGGCACCGTCAGTCACTTCGTAATTTTCAACGGCTCCCTGCCAGCCCTTGAGTGTCTTTCCATCAAAGAGTGACACAAAGTCCTTGTCGTTTTCGCTGGCTTGAAGAGCAGCATTGGCTTCTTCAGGACTCAGCTCTTTGACTTTGATGTTACGCCAGCGAATTTCACCGCCGTGTGTTTGCAGTTGAATTGGGCCTGATCTGAACAGTGGTGATTTTCGGTCCCAGTAGTTTTCCATGGTCGCATTATCTACGACTTTTTTGCCATTCAAGTAGACAGTCGTGCGTGCGCCAATCTGCTGAATCTTGAACTGATTCCATTCCCCAAAAGGTTTGTCAGCAAGTTCTGAAGGATCTTTTCCAGCAGCACCCTTGCTGTTGTTCCACAGTCCACCACTGCCCAAGTCACCGCCGAGTTTGAATTTACCTTCATCGGTGTAATCCCAAATCTGAACTTGTGGTGTTCCCTTCAGGTAGATGCCACTATCGGCACGCGGCACCGTTCGGTATTCAAGCATCAATTCGTAGTCGGTGTAGTCCTTGTCGGTTGTCAGATAGGGGCCTTTGCCATCGTTGATCAGCTCACCATTGGAGACACTCCAGTGCTGAACTGCCTCAGTATCCCACTTTGCGAGTTGGGCTTTCCTATCATCATCTGACATTTCCGCCAGCTTGATGGGACTGAAGTGAGGTTGGCCGTGCCATCCATCGAGGGTTTTTCCGTCGAAAATGGGGTGGTATCCGGAGTCAGTGTCGTCAGCTAGCAGTGTTCCTGTGAAAAACAGGGCACAACAGGCAAATTGGGTCAAGACAGTTGGGGGGGAGAAAGGTTTCAGCATGGGGGTTACCAGGGCGGCAATGAAAATGGGTGGGGGAAAACAAAAGACAGTCACCAGATTGTAAACGATGGAGTTGAAGAGGTGAGATCGGGGTAGCCGCAGACAGCGAGCTTGCCTGTTGTTTTGTCTAATTTCGGGAAAAGCGAGGTTTTGCGAACAGCAAAGCCGGCGGAGCATTGACTATGGTGCGGCACTCTGTCACGATTTTCAGTGTATTAGGAACCACCGGAGCTCCTTGATCGATGGTTTGGACCGTTTTCTCACCATCCGACGAGTAGTTGTACGAAGCGATTTGCTTCATTGGTGGTCGTTAGTAGGGTTAGTTTTGTGACGAATATTTATGTAGGTAACCTCGCGTTTACCGCCACCGACGAAGATTTGCGTTCGGCTTTCGAACAGTTTGGAGAGGTAACGTCGGTTAACATCATCATGGATCGGGAGACCGGCCGATCTCGTGGTTTCGCCTTTGTCGAAATGGCTGATGGTGAGCACGCAAAAGCAGCAATTGAAGATCTTGATGGCGCTGCAATCTCTGGTCGTAACGTAACAGTTAACGAAGCACGTCCTCGCGCCCCACGTGGTGGTGGCGGTGGCGGCGGTGGTCGAGGCGGCGGAGGCGGCTACGGCGGTGGCGGTGGCGGCGGCTACGGCGGCGGCGGCGGCGGACGCTACTAAGCCAAGCTA
>CAXGRW010000710.1:0-3090 GCA_964012125.1 uncultured Rhodopirellula sp. | reverse complement strand
CAGTTTGACCTGCGGCTGGTCCACTGCGTCGGACGGCTCGCGTGGTAGCGATTTTGAATAGGTTTCTAAGTACTGTTGCCATTTGTCTTCCGAAGTGATCTCACCGGCACCCTCCCATCCGAAACCCGCGTGGTAGGTGATGCGTCCTTGCTGGTCAGTCGGCGTGACGATCACGACATGGCTGTTTCCCTTTTTTTCCTGCTTATCAAGCTGCACGATCCTGCCACGACCGCCATGTTCCACGATCGCTCCGGTGCCGAGTCCTGCACCATCGAAGGTTTGCCACGCAGCCACCCACTGACCTTGTTCGTCGGACAGCGGTTTCGCCTTGCCACTTTGTGTGCTGACGCCGATCGCTACTTGAACCGCCTGCGGCTTACCGTCAACGTAGAATTGACTCTCGGCACGAAACAGCTGAGAACCGGCATTCAGCGTGAAAGTACGCACTTCGCGATAACCCTTTGGCAGGCCCTCCCATACGTACTCGATCTCAAAAACCGTCCTTCGTGGCCCATTTTCAATCACGCGGTATTTGCGAAAGACATTCGACATTGCAAGATTTCCATCCAGCCACAATGCCAAACCGCCACACCCCAATGCATCCCCAACCTTGTACGGGTCGTATCCTTCTCCATGATCCTTGTGGTAGCTGATGCCCTTCTCAGCGCCCGCGTACCACTTGTCGATGATCGGGTAGTCGACCCGCTTCACCCAGCAGTCGATGCCGCTGTTCTCGGTGGAGTCGTATAGCGTGGGGCCGTAGATTCGAAACGCGACCTTGTCGTTCTCAAACGCAAAATCGTCCATCCGCTCGGGCACAAATCTAGCTGCTGCGAATCCGTCCTGTGCCATGACCTTCGTTGCGCAAGTGAACGCCACGATGCAGAGGATTGCGGCCATCGATCGACCTAGCCGAAAAGGTCTCCGAGCATGGAGCGTCTTTCTCATGGATTCTCCGTCTGGATTTGAGCTGAGGGTTGACACTGACTACCGTAACACTCAGAATCACAGCTGTCGATATACTAACAAATAAGTTAATATATGAACACAACAGCGAGTAAATCACCGGTTTCACAGTACTTCAACCCGACGGTTGCCGGGACTTGTGAAATTCTCGATCGACTAGCTTCCCAAACCGAACCGGTCTCGGTCACCGACCTCGCAGAGTCGACTCGGCTCACGCGAGGCACAGCGCTGCGTGTGATGCGGACGCTGACGGAAATCGGAGTCGCGAGAGGCGTTGACGGAGCAAAGTATGTCGCGGGTCCCCGACTGATGAGTATCGGACTGCGATTGAACAGCACCTCGGCGTTGGGAGGGATCGTTCGCCCCTTTTTGGAGCAGCTCACCGAGTTGACTGGCGAAACATCGCACTTCGCGATTCCGGCTCGCGACAAGTCGCTGATTGTTGCCGTTTGCGATTGTTCCAACGCACTGCGAGTCGCAAGCCGTGCGGGCACGGAGGTTTGGATCCACGCCGCGGCAACAGGAAAAGTATTCCTTTCCGCCTTGCCTGACGAAGTGCGTCGAGAAACGTGTGCTCACCTGCACTACGAAAAGCTGACGCCCAACACACTGACATCAAGCCGATCACTGCTCAAGCACTTAACCCAGGTCAGCCGCCAGGGATTCGCCGTCGACGACGAGGAATATATCCTTGGTGTGCGATGCTTGGCCGCCCCCATGTTTCTCAGCGCAAACGACAGTCCGGTGGGTGCCATCGGTATTACATCCGCAACCGTACGCTTCACACGCGAGCGGATACCTGAGTTCGCTGAAGCCGTACAAGCAACTGCAGCAGAACTCTCAAGAGCTTTACAGTCTGATAGCTCGGCCAAGCAATGAGGAGCAATGATGAGCCCAACTGAAAAACAACGCTGGACTGCAGATCGCGGTCAGTATTCCACGATAAGTACAGATTGCTTGCGGGACAGTTTTTTGGTGGACGGTCTGTTTTGCGCAGACGAAATCTGCTTGGTCATCACTAACCTGGATCGAGCATCTTGGCAATCCCGTCGATTCAATCATCGCGGCTGAAGAGATGGATTCCATCTCACCAACAGGGGCGTTTTCCTTTGCAGTCGATCAGTTGGGAGCAAATCAAGCATCCCCGATTTCATTCATGATCGACGCGAGGGCGTGAAGCCAGTTCGCTTGCCACCTCGGAGTCCGAATTTGAATGCACACTTGGAGCGATTTTTCGAATCTTTGAAGTCCGAATGCCTTCACAAACTGATTCTCTTTGGCGAGACCGCGACGCGCAAAGCCGTGCGAGTTTATCTCGAACATTATCACACTGCGCGAAATCGTCAGGGCTTAAACAACGAACTGATTGTGCCGATGAACCAACCGCCTGACATCAATGCCAAGATCGAAACGACCCAGCGACTCGGTGGCTTACTTCGATCGTTTCAGCGAGCTGCTTAGCTCGTCCGGCATTCACTCGTTCCACGCCGCCCCGATCTCAATACATCGGTGTGATGTCAGCTGCGCTGTGGCGCGGTTTTGCCTCACTTTTTGGCCAGCTTCGCTCTGCCTGAACTCAATCTCGACGGAGAATTGGGCCGCAGTTGATGACGCAACCTCGGAATTCATCGGCCACGGTGATCGTTCGACTTTTTTGACCCCACGGGGCCTACGGCTCACTCGTCGAACCCTGAAGCCCAAAAGATTGAAACCTAAACCACGCTCCATGACCTTTAAGTTGCCTCATGAGACCATCCAATTTTTAACAACAAATTCGACATCCCCATTTTCCACGCGATTCGTCCGCCTCACCTCCCCATTAGCAAAGCCGTAGTCGAAAAAAAACTTTAACCTCGACCGCGACAATCTTTGCCACAAGAGCGAATGTCCAAAACAAAAATTGTGCAAAAATCAAGAATCGGCCTGGGTCTTATTGATGCGGATCTCGCATATAAGATCGGCAGGCCAGTCGTTACCTTGCCACCCATGCAGAAATACTTGAAATGAATCCTGCTCGGATTCGATCAGCTGCTGGATATTTGAACACCAACTCCCCACCCCCATTTCACTTGGGTGCACTCCGATTACAACGTTGTGTTGGTGTAGTAATCGGGTGTCTTTCCC
>CAXGRW010000709.1:0-3091 GCA_964012125.1 uncultured Rhodopirellula sp. | reverse complement strand
TGCTCGACCACCACCCCGTCAAAAGGCGCCTTGATAATCGTTCGCTGCAAACTCAGTTCTGCCTTTTCCAGATTCGCCTGGACAAGCGATTTAGCCGCTTCCATTCGTATCCTGCGTTGCGTCAGCACGTTCTTCTCATCAACAAGCGACTGCAGCGAGGTGCGAGTCGCCAGTTCCGACCTCCGGGCCGAATCAACTTCTGAAGCTGAGGCTGCACCCCGCAACAGAAGATCACTGTTTCGAGCAAGCTGTCTTTTCTCAATCTGCAATTGCTCCTCGGCATTTTCAATCTGATTCACCGAGGACTGGATCTCGGCCTCCAACTCTTTAGTCATTGCGTCCGCTTGCGACAGTTCTTCGTTCAACCGCCGGACCTCCAATTCATAATCGTCAGGTTCGATTCGAAGCAGAAGCTCCCCTTCTTTGACGGTCCTACCCACCTGGCAAGAGTCACTCTGGAACTCCACTCTGCCCGATACTTCGGCGGCCAACTCAATCTGCCTGAATGGAACGACTACGCCGTCTACATCTATCGATATACCCTGAGTGTGACGAATCGCTGGCTCAATTTTCACTTGCACCGGCTTTCCCGCGACTTCTCGACGGGGTTTCATTTCGGGCGGTTTCATCAGCAAGAACACGCCTACGCCGCCCAACAAAATAGCCAGCGACAAAACGATGCGTCCCAAAGATTCGGTCCAACGCGGCATAGTGCGTTTCATTAAAAAAGCGGGTGCAGAAGTCTGAAGAATACCCGCAAAACGTCAATCATGATTCGATCTCACGGTGAGGCAGCATTAGAACCCCCATATGCAAGACCGGCAAGCAGATAACCTTTTGCTAGTGGCATGGAAAACACGATCAGCGTCACCGCTCATGTTTCCTACGTCCTCTGAACCACAATGGCATTCGCAGCCACGCAATTGCACCTCCACACATGTGGTAGCCTCGTCACTAGCAGTGAGAGTGCGTCCGCACAAGCGATTCAACAGCACATGCAAAAAAGCTCTTCATCTCTCGAACCTTGAGCGCAATCTAACCCTCACTTTTGCTCGCCGGTACACGCCGCACAACGAAAACGCAGTTCTCGAGATATTGGGTCGCCACGCCCGGATGAAAATCCGAGGCGTCGGGCGACTGCATTCTTGGAGCAATGTTTTCGACTGCCAAGATTGGACACTTGACCTACAAAATCCACGTGATGTTGAAACTGGCCCTGCTGACGGTGGTGATTTCGTCGAGGTGGGAGCTCGGTGCCAAAAAACACCTGGTCAAGAAGTTAGACGCATCTCGACAGTGGACTCTGCCATCTCTCGGGTTCATTACCGAGCAAACCGTCGCAGGCGCTATCTCTACCGGAACCCACGGTTCTGGAAAGCATTCACTTTCGCATTACGTTCGATCAGTACGCATCGCGCACTACGAAGCGAGTAGCGGCCGTGCTGTCATAACCGAAGTGGATACAGGGGACGCACTGCGTGGAGCGAGGTGCAGTCTGGGCACTCTAGGTGTAATCGTCAGCGTCAGGCTCGAGGTCAGGGAAAAGTACCGGGTTGAGGAGCAGTTTTGCCATTATGCAAATATTAATGAGGTCCGTGTCGCTGAAGCAGAGTACCCACTGCAGCAGTTTTATCTCGTCCCATGGAAATGGACCTTCTTTGCTCAACAGCGTCGAGAGACCACACGCAAACATTCGCGGCTTGCCTGGCTTTATCATCAATACAGATTCTGGGTATTCGACGTATGATGCATCTGTTGATCCTGTTATTCACCCACTCATTTTTCTCAAATTCGTGCACAAAACTTGCGTTCAAGAGAATCATCCCTGCCTGCGTCATCCGGAATTGGAAAGTAGTGGCAGACTCATCCACCCAACTTGTCATGGAGCATGAATTATTCCACCACATCGAATTGGAACTTTTCGTTCAACGATCTCAGCTTCCTGAAGCATTGCAATACTTGACTGACGCATTACGCACCATGGGCAGCACCTCGCCCGCTAGCAAGTCAAATCAACGAAGTCGAACGCCAAGCTCGCATCCATCAGCCGCCTTCGAGCACCTACAAGGTAGCTACTGTCACCATTACCCCATCTGCATCCGCAAGATCCAATGCGATGACACCTTGATCTCAATGTCGTGTCAAAGCGACAGTCCTACCGCATCCGAGGAACCTTGGTACTCAATCACATTGACAAACCTCCACCGCGGCAAACATAGAACCTGTTTCATGGAAATGATGCCGATCCTCACCCATGAATTATCTGTGCGATTTGGGGCACGGACGCACTGGGGCAAGCTGTTCGGAATGTCTGGATCCCAAATTGGTAAACTTTACCCACAACTGCAACATTTTTTGACCATCCGAGAACACTTTGACCCAGCTGAACGCTTTTTGAATGAATGGACTAGAGCTTGGTTTAACAACACGGACTTACCAAAACCAACCAACTTGCCACCGCCCAATGCCTAGCCAATAAGGATCGGCACCTCATAAACTATGGAGTTAACCCTTACCGAATCACGACATGCACCACGAATGACGGTCGATGCTCGCCACCGTGCTTTACAATTCGAAGCCGAAACAAATACAAGGAAATTTCATTGAACGGCACAGCCACGCTCGTAATCCTCGTTGCAGGTTCGCTGCTTGCAACCACAGCATCAGCTCGTAAAACCGAAGCATGGCCTTACGAGCGGCTTTTCCAACACGCTGACATCGTCGTCATTGCGGTGGCCACCACGTCCGTCCCCAATGCACAAAAATGGGCCGAACCGATATTCACCCCACAGCGATTCCGGGGAGTCACGACACAACTTCGCGTCGTTTCTACTGTGAAAGGTTCCCCATCACCAAGGATCAAAGTACGTCATTACAAGTATGCCGACTCCACGCCCCCCATTAACGATGGCCCAGCATTGATTTCTTTTTTTACCGGTCCCGTTTCAATCGATATGCAGCCCCTAAAAGGAGCCGAAACGGAACTGATAGCCCTGTCACAGAAACGCTTATCCCGCAACAGCCCACCAGAATACCTTTTGTTCCTCAAAAAGCGGCAGGACGGTAGCTTTGAAGCGGTGTCAGGTCAGGT
>CAXGRW010000708.1:0-3093 GCA_964012125.1 uncultured Rhodopirellula sp. | reverse complement strand
GAAAATCAAACGATTGACTCGATTGGCCGTCCGGATTCTATCAACTGCATCAACGGTCTTGGCACGCGAGAGTCCAGCCGCAACTCACCAACATCGAACATACGATGAAAGATGGTGGACAAAAGATTTTCGATTTTCACAGGCTGTGAATTGGGTTCCCCGGCAACCGCGTCTGACCTACCAACCACAGGCCCTAAATTAAGCCCTCCACCATATAGCAGCAACGGTCCCAAGCGTCCCCAATGGTCACGCCCACCTTTGGCATTAATCTTTGGGGTCCGGCCCATCTCGCCACAGGTAACCAACAATATTTTGTCACTCAAGCCGCGGGCCTCGACATCTTCAATGAATGCAGAAACGGCATGATCGTAAGGCATACCAACGTACCGCATGCCCTCATCAAGCGTCGCGTTATTGACGTCCGCATGAAAATCCCAAACGAAGTTGGTGGTGACGGTGACAAATCGACTTCCGTGTTCACATAGTCGTCTTGCCAGCAACATTAATTTCCCAAGCGTCTGCCCGTGATCTCGATAGTTCTTATGGTTGTTCCACTTCTTATCTATTTTGGCGGGCGGCACCAACGTCGAGGTGTCATACCGAGCAATCACCGCAGGATCTTCGTGAGACAGATCAAAAGCCCGCGTGACCCCTCCAAGGATCACGTCGTACGCCTGTCGATTGAACTTATCAATCCCTTCCATGGTCCCCGTTGAATCAAGGTCACGTTTGAATCCATCGAGGGTTTGCAGCAACGCCCGACGATCATCCAAACGACTTTGCGACAACTTCAATTTCATGTTGTCCATCAGTGATCCCTTACCACTGGGCACAAAAGGGGCAAATGCAGAGCCCATTTTCCCGGTATCAGAAAAATCACCAAACTGCTTGGTCACTGTCTGCGCTGCCTCATCAACCGCACGCGGCAGCAGCACAGCATTGGATGGCATTCCAGTCTTTCCATCCGTGATGCCGGAAATTCGAGAGTACAGCGATCCGACATTTGCTCCCAGACTGTTAGGGCTGACCACTGGCTTGATATTATGATTTCCGTCGCCCGGCTGAAAGCTTCTCACGACCGTCGTTTTATCCGCCAACCGCGCCAATTTTTCCAACGAAGCACCATAGGTCAGCCCTGGCACTGCTGTTTTGATTTCACCATTGAAGCAGCGATACTCGGAAGCCGCTGTCATTTTTGGGTCAAAGGTTTCAGCCTGAGGTGGCCCTCCATGCATGAACAGAAACACCACCGAACGATCGCGCAAAATCCTCGTCGATTCCGCATCAGTTCCTGCCCTGAGCAAACTTGGCAAAGAAAGCCCGCCTAGCATCCCCCCCAATCCAAGGCTGCCGATCTGCAGAAAACTACGTCGCGTGCCTGGGTCGTAAAAATCAATCATTCCACTACTCCCTTTCACACCAAGCAGTGCGTTTCCCACCATGGACCGAGCCAAGTGGCACACACGTCCGAAAAATTGTACCCGAGCACTAAGCTAAACTGGAATCCACACCATACATTTCAAGTTTGCACCCTTATCACTATTTCAAAAGAGAACTGAGCTCACTCAATTCAGGTGGAAATCCAGAGATAATCAGATCCGACATCTTCTGTGCACCTTTTTGATTGAAATGCGTACGATCTCCCTCCGGGCACAGATCTGCGCTTCCTGCATCACCGAGTTTATTAAAGAGTTCAACACTGCTTCGATGCAGATCAACCATGGGTGTTTTGGTCTTTGCCGCAACTGCGTGAACAGCCTCAGCATAGGGTGTCAGAATCGAATCGATTTTCCCATTTTTGAATCGCCGGCGTGTCATCGGTGAAACAAGCACAGGCTTCGCTCCCTTAGCGCGGGCATCCGCAATGAATCTTTCAAGATTCTGGCGATAGGTCGTCTCGGGATCGGTTTCCCTTTTCGGTCCTTTTCCCGGACAGTCGTTGTGCCCAAATTGAATGAACACAAAGTCTGGCTCTTGAATCAAACAACGATTCCAATACCCCGCATCGCGGAAACTTTTTGAGCTCGCGCCACCCTTAGCAACATTGATCACTTCAACGTTCTGATCAAATCTCTCAGCAAAAGCTAATCCCCAGCCTGCTGCATCTGTAACCGTCGAATCACCCGCCAACACGATGGTAAGATCACGCCGATTGCCCAATACAAAATCGACAATTGGCTTAGGATCCTTCAAACTGTGAGGATGATGGCCGATTCCAGCTTTGTGGATTACTTCAATCGGCCCCTTCAATCCTGCATATCGCTTTTCCAATATCGCAGTGTTTTCAGCCACGGGTACCACAACATCCGCATCTCCCACCACATTGAGAATGGGTACGCGAGCGGCTGCCAAGGCCTGAAGTCCATCAATAGGATTCACCTTGGCCACCAATGCTTCAGCCTCGGTGAATCCATAAGCGGTCAGGCAACTCTGCCAAGCACCACCCCCGCCTTTCCCAGTGCCCTTCCCGCCGGGCCAACTCTTGAAGTCGCAGACGGGAGCATCACCGTAGATGCAGCTCACTTTTCCTGGATTTACTTTGGCCCAGTTGAAGATAATCAAGCCGCCACGGCTCATTCCCTCAAGCGCTGGCCGTGCATGAAACCCGTGATTTTTTGTGAGGTATTCATAAAATCCATTCCATATTTCAACCGCTTCAGGTGCCCCAAAAAGATTTCCGACATCGGTATAAGCCACGTGATAACCCTGATTCAACAACGCAATGTCTGCCTGGGGTTGATGACCAAAAAACCGCGCCCTCCAGATCCAAGGTGTTCCCTCGGCAGCGACACGAGGAGTCACCACAATGCAGCGCCGTCCACCATGCTCGAAATCGTATCTTGGAAACGAATGGAACTGAGAGACCTTTCCGGGAAAGGTCTCTGCAAAACAATTCTGCGTGATCGCCGCAAAGAGAGCAAAGCTAAGCAGTACAGGAGACAGAATACGCAAAGCCGCAGTGAAGGACACCGAGGTGTTTTTTTTTAATTTCATGATCAATTGGCAGGTAGATTCAACTGGTGGGTGAATTGGCGGGCCCGGGATCACAGGGCACGGGATCACAGGGCACGGGATCACACGAAACGGTGGTGA
>CAXGRW010000707.1:0-3097 GCA_964012125.1 uncultured Rhodopirellula sp. | reverse complement strand
AATTGTCTATCGGAAGATAAGCCGAACAATTGAAAAGCCTGTGGTCGAAACGAAGCTCAGCCAAAAAAGCGAAGTCGTCTATCGTCCCCACACAGTCACGGAAACCAAGCCTGAGAACCGAACGGTGATGACACCGGTGATCGAGTACAAATGGAAGCCAAAGCTGACAGGCCGTTGGAATCCATTTCGACCACCCTCCATCCGCTATGAAAAAGTACCACTCACGACGTGGGAAGCCCGAACTGAAGTCATCCACAGGACCAAGACGACCACTGAATGGATCGCGGAGAGTCGGACGCTGGAGATACCAATCAAGACCGTTCGCACCTCTCGGGAACATTCAGTCGCCTACGAACCGGTAGGACGTTTGAGTCCCAGCAACCTGCCCGCCAATGTGGCCGCGCGGCTTCAGCCTCTCGACGGCAACACTCCGTTTCAGAATCTTGAACCGCCTCGCTTGGCGGTAACGACTTTCGCCCCACCCCGAATCGCGTCCAGCACGATCTCCACAGTCAATTCTGGGGTTCACACGCGGAGCAGCACCCAAGGTGGAATGACCGCGCAAGAACTGGTTCCCGGTGGAACGAGCGGACCAAACAACACGACTGGAATTGCTAACCAGCGACCGCTACCGATGTTCAGGTAACCGTTCGTGATTCGCACCCATTCGTTGTAGCAGGCACAAAAAAAGCCCCTCCGATCCACGACCGGCGGGGCTTTCTTATCTCAATCACCGATTGGCGACGAACTACTTGAGCTCGACGCTTCCACCAGCTTCTTCGACTTCGCCTTTGACTTTCTCGGCTTCTTCCTTGGAGACAGCCTCTTTGAGGGTCGCAGGACACCCTTCGACCATCTTCTTGGCTTCCATCAGCGATGCGCCGGTCAAGTTTTTAACAACTTTGACGACGTTCAGTTTCTTGTCACCGAAGCCGGTCAAGACAACGTCGAACTCAGTCTTTTCTTCCTCAGCACCGCCACCATCATCGGCAGCAGTCATGACCACTGCACCACCTCCGGCAGCAGGCTCAATGCCGTGCACATCCTTCAGGTAGTCGCTTAGCTCTTTGGCTTGCTTGAGAGTCATTTCGGCGATCTTGTCGCCCATTACTTTGGTGTCATCGCTGAATTCTGCGACGGCGGTTTCTTCAGACATAGGAAATACCTCGAAAACAGTTGGGTGATTTGATAATTAAGGGGTAACGGCGCCAATGCGGGCCGGGCGAAGGATTATTCGTCCCCTTCGCCTTTCTTCTTGATTTGGCTGTTGAGCATTTTTCCTGGGCCGAGCATCGCTGCAGCAAGCTGCGATCCAGGTCCGAGAATCTGCCCGACAAGCATCGAAATCTGTTCTTGCCTACTTGGCCATTTGCTGACTGCCTTAAGGCCATCAGCATCGAGCTTCTCGCCGTCCATGACGCCGCCATCAGCGACGAAATGATCGAATTTTTCTGCATCCTTATCGAGCTGAACCAGCTCTTTAACCAAGGAGACAAAATCACTCGATCCCCAACAAATGCCGATTTGGCCCGTTGCACCCTCGAAAGCAGCAGCGAGATGTGTTCCCTCAGTGGCCTTTCGAGCCAAAGAGTTCTTCACGACCAGCATGTGGATGTCTTTTTTGTCGAGCTCTCCGCGTAATTCGTTGGTTGTATTTGCGTCCATCCCGACGCATTTCACCAACACCGCATCGTCGACTCCTTCGAGCCGGCGACGAATGTCGCGGGTAACGAGCTCTTTGACGTATTTACTCATCAGATTGGTTCACTTGATACGATCGTTTCGATCACTAACTGGGCCACTATTCCGTTCTCTGCAGACCGGAACTATGAGGCTATTCGAACACTCGGGCTCATCGTGCCACAAATCGCTACACCTTTGATATAGGTGCCTTTAACGCTTTGTGGTTTCATGCCCTCGATAAACTTGACAAAGGCTGAGATGTTTTCGGTCAGCTTAGCAGCATCGAAACTCATCTTTCCAACCATGGCATGGACGTTACCGCCCTTGTCGTTCCGGAACTCAACCTTACCCGCCTTGTACTCACCAACCACTTTGGCAACATCGGGGGTCACTGTTCCAGCGCGTGGGCTAGGCATCAGGCCTCGAGGTCCAAGCACACGCCCGAGAGGTCCAACTAGGCCCATCATGTCGGGAGCAGCGATACAGACATCGAAGTCAGTCCAGCCATCTTTGATTTTTTTCGCCAGATCTTCCTGGCCAATTTCGTCGGCACCCGCCTCTTCTGCAGCCGTAGCGGCGTCACCTTTTGCGAACACGACCACTCGTTGAGTCTTTCCAATGCCATTTGGCAAAACCAAGCTACCACGAATGATCTGGTCTGCCTGATTAGGATCTACTCCCAACCGCATATGGATCTCGACCGTTTGATCAAACTTGGTCGAATCATATTTTTTAAGTGCATCCACCGCATCCGAGAGTGGAAGCGCGTCTGCTGGCTGTTTTTCAAGCGAAGCGCGATAGCGCTTTGATTTTTTACCCATCGGGTCACGACTTTCAGTTGGTCGGGTGGTTTGGCGAAATCACCCGTCCTGGTAAGTGTCACAACTGACACGCCACTCAGCGGCAATTTCTCCCACATCTCGTGGCCGATCCACGAGCGACAAAGACTTTCGCTGACAAAACCGAGATCGTCAACGGCAATCAAGCGTTCTTTGCGGAGTTTTTTAACAAATTCGGCTCTCGGAGTGATCCGGCGGGATCAGCCCACCACAATTCATCGACACTCGCAGCGAGTCACTCGACCCAGAGTCCGAGACAACGGCCCAGATTCTGGCTTTGTTTTTCGCCTGAAAGTCCACAAAGAACAACACAATGTCGCCCAAACGGCAAATTTTCGTTGCTGGTGATCAATGGCCTCCCCTGCGATACAAATTACCGAACTCCAAAAAGCCAGCAGCCAAAACCCGAGGCGGGCAGCCGCAATCCAACATTTGCCGGGACGGCCGACCTTGGCCGCGAGAAATATTGGCTGGCAAGGGAGAGTTGTGCCTCGGTAGCCAGCGTGGATGTACTGCGATGCAGGCCACTGCGATTCAGGCCACTGCGATTCAGGCCACTGCGATTCAGGCCACTG
>CAXGRW010000706.1:0-3100 GCA_964012125.1 uncultured Rhodopirellula sp. | reverse complement strand
TTTCTTCGTGGCGATCGCTCCTCCGTCCTTCCAGTACGGTGGAATGGCACAGGATACCGAAACGATTCACGCTGAAAACAGCGGAGCAACCACCCCAGATGGTGATAGCTACAGCAAAAGCAAAGGCACAACGCTTACTGACGATTCATCAAGCACTGCGGGCACCGAGGTGAAAGCAGAGTCTCAAAATCTGATCGAGAACCTACTGGGTCCGCTTGATACCGAAGGAGTCGACACTGAAGCCATTGCTACCACTTCGACTTGGATTCAGACGACCGGAATCACTGAGCTACTTGGCCCACTAACGCCACTTGCCTTATCGCCTTTCTTTGGTGTGACATGTCTGTCAGCAATTTCGTTATGGGGTCCCGAGTGGGCTAATAGCAGTCCCATGTTAGGCAGCAATGGTGCGTTGCGAAGCGAAACCATTTTCATCACATTCCTGGCTTTGACGATCCTCAGCAGCGTTCCTCGATTTACAAAAGTCAGCAAGCCCTTTGCTCAAGCAGTGGATCGACTGGAAGCCTACGCCGTGATCATCATTCTGCTGGTAATCAAAATCAGCACAAGCGTAGAAACAGCAGCAGACGAGCCAGTGGCGATGATACAAATGGGTATTTTCTCTGCAGGGCTCGACACCTTTCTCGCGGTTGCAATGATCATCAACATTTTGGTCATCAATAGCGTCAAATTCTTCTTTGAATTCCTTGCATGGCTGACACCGGTTCCTTTTTTGGATGCTGTATTTGAACTATGCAACAAAACACTATGCCTTGGCTTGATGGCGATCTACGCCTTCAGTCCCACCTTGGCCACCATTATCAACCTCGCATTCTTTCTCGTCGCACTGATCCTATTCAGGTGGATCTATCGACGCACCTTGTTCTATCGCACCATGGTTCTTGACCCTGTGTTCGCCCGCATCTGGCCACCCCATGCAAAACCGCGAAATAACGAACTGATTGTTTTCAACCGCGCCGATCTAGGAAAATTTTCTGCAAAAAGCCGACTCCGACTGATACGTGGTGAAGAGGAAAACGCTGGTTGGATTCTGCAGGAAACACGCTGGTGGCTGCCACAACGAGAACACGTTCTTGAACCTGACACCAACCTGAAAATCCATCTGGGCTGGATCATGAATTCAGTCCAATTCACCAGTAGCGACAAAAAATGCTACCTGACATTCAGTCGACGCTACAACCAAGAGACATTACGTACACTCGCGGACCGAATGGGGATCACACTGACCACAGACATAGTTGAGCATGATGACGCCGAACGAATATTGGAATTCGGCTGATTGCGAATTCATCTCAAACCTACAGACGGCTTCTAAAAATCGATTCACCGCGAAATCTACCAACGGTGTCAACTCAGGCACACCTTATTCTGAACACTCGCAATGCCGAGGCGACTGCACTCGCACCAAACGAGTCATCAGCATGACTGCCCCACTGTGTATCCATTCTCGGCAATAAAACACGCGGCCAGCTCTTCAACGACAATTGAAGAAAAGATGGGTAACATTCGCATCGACGTGCTTTTGTCGAAACATCGAGCCTGCCAGAACTGCCGTTTCCGATCCGGTTTGGGCAGCGTTTTCAAGTCTGTGAATCAGCGAGTTGCTGGAACGAACCATGGACTGTTCGTGAAGCAGGAGAAAAAACGGAACGATTCCGCGTTCCCGGCGAGCAACCGCCCCGACTTGCAGCGAATCGGCACCCACGCTTTGGCCTAAGCTACTCATGAGGACTGATCGACTCCCATTCTCCGGTTGCCCCCTCTGCCACGGGATTCATCCCCTCTCGAAAATGAACAAGATCGACTAGGCTTTGCGGTTCGGCACGAGGCAAATCTACTTCATAATAGAGGATTATGGCTGCGACGCTGCGATCGCGAGTCTATTCAACCATCAATCACTTGACGGCCGAAATCCAACTGAAGCGAGTGATCGAAAATAGTCACTCGTTATTCGTAATGCTTCCACCTACTGCAAGCCAGGCAATCCGTTGAAAAACCAGACGTTTGATTTGATCGCTGCCTGTGCCTTCGGCCTGGAAGCCGTGGTGCGTCGAGAACTTGAGCAGATGGGCATTTCTTCGACCATTGGCGAATCGGGACGCATCCATTTCAAGGGAGACGCAGCCACGGTTTGCCAAGCCAACTTATGGCTTCGCACAGCTGACCGAATCCTGATTCGCGTGGCCGAGTTTCCAGCGGCAGACTTCGATGCATTATTTGAGACAACCAAGCAGATCGCGTGGGGAGAGTTGCTTCCTGGCGATGCCGCTTTTCCTGTCACGGGTCGATCAATCAAATCGACACTCACAAGCGTGCCTGCCTGCCAGCGTGCGGTGAAACGCGCCATGGTCGATGCATTGCGTCGCGACCATCAGACAACCGAGTTGCCCGAAACAGGTTCTGAATACAAGGTCGATGTCGCTATTTTGAAGGACGTGGCCACGTTAACACTCGACACGACAGGCCGCAGTTTGCACCGACGTGGCTATCGCACCCACATTTCCCAGGCACCGCTTAAAGAAACGCTGGCGGCGGCCATGGTGCTGCTGAGCTACTGGCGCAGTGGGCGTCCGTTACTGGATCCGTTCTGCGGAAGCGGCACGATTCCCATCGAAGCAGCACGAATCGGCCGCAACATGGCCCCCGGACTTGACCGCGACTTTGCTTGTGAAGCGTGGACAGAATTTCCATCAGAAGCATGGCAGGACGCAAGAGAGTCTGCCGATGCCGCCATCCTTGCTCCGCTGGAAGAAAAACTTCAAGGCAGCGATATCGACCCAAGGGTACTGCGAGCCGCACGCGAAAACGCTGAGCGGGCCGGCGTCGCCGCCGACATTCACTTTCAAGCCGCACCCATGGAATCGGTTACCAGCAAGAGACGTTTCGGATGCCTGATCACAAACCCACCTTACGGACAGCGTGTTGGTCGGGATTATGACCTTGAGTTTTTATATCAGACCATTCCCAATGTGCTGCGAAAGTTACCCACGTGGTCGCACTACTTCCTCACTGCCTTCCCTGCGTTTGAACACACCATGGGCCGGCAAGCAGACCGCCGCCGAAAGTTATACAACGGTCG
>CAXGRW010000705.1:0-3101 GCA_964012125.1 uncultured Rhodopirellula sp. | reverse complement strand
GGTGATGGTGCATTGAGCACATGGATGGAATGGTCGCTGACTTCAAACAGAAAATCGTCGACCAGTTCACCTGTCGGCGTGACGGTTTGTGCTCTAACGCCGGCTCGCCCTGCAACAAGATCACTTGCCTTGATGCTCGGGATAAGTTTCTGCAGCGCGGTGACGAATGCCTGCTTGCTGATTGATCGGTGCATTTCGCCCAGTCCCATTCGCCAGTGTTTGGCGGCAAGTTTCCGAAATCCCTTGAAGGCGAGGGTGTCTGTAAGGTCATTCAGACTGACGTCTCGCCAACGGTATCCATCACGTGCCAGTGCTAATACGGCATTGGGGCCACATTCCACACCACCGTCGATCATCCGAGTGAAATGCACACCAAGAAATGGAAACGATGGGTCAGGAACAGGGTAGATCAAGTTCCTGCAGAGAGCTTCGCTGTGCGGAGCCAGTTCATAGTATTCGCCCCGGAAGGGAACGACTTTGAGGTCCGTTTTGATCCCGGCCATTTTGCAAACGCGGTCCGATTGCAGGCCTCCACAATTGATCAGCTTTCCAGCCTGAATGTTTTGCCCCGCTTTCCCTTGTAATTCCAACCCGCTTCCGATCTCTTGAATGCCGATCAATTCAAAGCCCAGCTCGATACTGGCCCCACCTGTCACTAATGTTTCGGCCATTTTCTCGCAAACGGATCGGTAGTTCACGATCCCCGTTTCTGGCACATGCAAAGCGGAAATGCCGGCAGCAGCAGGCTCCAACTCTCTTAGTTGGTCACTATTGATACGCTCACATTGAACGCCGTTGAGGCTCGCACGTTCCGCAATTTTGTCCAAGCGGGATAGTTCTGCCTCGCTTGTAGCGACGACGACTTTGCCGCACTTGTCCCATGCGATGGAGTGTTCAGTACAGAATGCTTCCATCTCCTGTTTGCCAGTTCGACAGCAAGTTGCCTTTTTGGATCCAGGTTTGTAATAGATCCCTGAGTGCAGCACGCCAGAGTTATGCCCCGATTGATGGCGGCTAACACCGGACTCTGCTTCGATCAGTGTGAGTCGCAGGTCCGGATAGCGAATCTGTAGTTTGAGACCAGTGGCAAGTCCCACGATTCCGCCTCCGACGATCACAACATCGGCGTGGCTCATGAGTTGGTCCTTGGTGCAAGTGTGCAGGTATCGCGAAAGCAGCTTATGGCAAAGCGTAGCACAGATTGTAAGGAAACAGGCCAGTTGGCTGTAGTGCTGGCGGTGCTGTGGGGGCTGTAACAATGGGGGCGATGCATTCCAGATAATCGGGGTAATCGTCACGATTGGAAGGGTAGAGAAGGCTTACCCGCATGGAGAGACGCAGTCGTGTCAGATGTACGTTTGTAAATGCTCAGATTGCGCCCTATGGTTCCAATGAACATTGGTTACCGGGATTGTTGTAGTCGTCTATGCGTGTGGGGCACATGTCACAGGGTATCGTCGGAATTAATCTCGAAGAACTGTGTGTCGGCACAGTTTGCAAACACCCCGTCGAGGATCGTCGGGGCGTGCTGCTGTTGGGCCCCAACAACAGCATCACCTCCGATGTCATCAAAAATCTCCGTGATCGGAATGTCGCAGAATTGAGAATCGATTCCCGCGATGTTGGGGCCATTTGTGTTGAGAATGCCTCGCCCGTTGCACTGACGCTTGAACGCGAGCGTAAAGAACGGATTGCGAAGGCGACTCCTGTTAAAGATCTACTGGTTGATCGTTATGACGAGCCTTTGAGTGTCGAACGTACCACAGAGCTTGAACAGGGAATGCTACTGGCTAAAGCACACTTTGTGGCGATGCGAGAGCAACTCAGTGATAACGTGGTGTTGGAAACCGACGGGTTTTTCGAGATTACGAATAATTATGCAAGATCCATGGTTGAAGATCTTGATCAGACTGTGGGGATGGTTGGGGCCGCTGCAGCCTCTTGCGATGTTGACGACCGGTCAGTTCGCATGGCGGTGCTTGGAATGGCGGTTGCAACCCAGATGGGTTTGACAGGGCAGCAAACACTTGAACTGGGCCTCACGGCACTGTTGCATGATATTGGCTTTAGCCTCATGGGAGCGTCGGCTAATAAGCCTGTCGGATTAATGAGCGAGGCCGAGTTGTGGGAATACCGAAAACATCCGATTATCTCCGTTTCTTGTGTCGCTGAAGTTCCCCAGGTTTCGGAAGGGATTCAGATTGCCATGGAACAGGTGCATGAGCAGTTTGATGGCAGTGGTTACCCTCGGGGTGTGAAGTCCCATCGCATTCACAACTATGCTCGCATCTTGAATGTGGTCGATTCCTACCTGCAGTTGATTTTTCCAACCAATGAGCGGCGGGGTATTATTCCTCACGATGCATTGGGGTTGCTGTTGCATCAGGCTGGACGTGGATTATTTGACCCCCGCGTGATCAAAGCATTTCTCCACATAGAAAGCATGTATCCTCTGGGCAGTATTGTTGAATTGGCGTCGGGTGAAGTGGCACGGGTGATCCGACGGCCACGTTCGGGATTCGCTGATCCTGTGCTGCAAAGCATTGAAGGGCAGCGAATTGAGTTGGGTCTTGGAGAAACCTTGGTCGTGCGTCCTGTCTGTGATCCTGAACTGGATCAGATGCGTTTGCCGCCCAGTGTGCTTGAAACTGTTGTGTGGCACCCGTCACATCCAAAAATGAAGGTGGGCTGAACCGCTTTGTTCTCGGTCAGTTAATCCTGTCAGGATCCTACTTGCGTCTCTATCAGGCTGCGTCTCTATCAGGCTAAGCACTTAAGGTTCGCTGGCTGCCGGCCGAGTGTGTGAATCCGTTTCTTTGCCTGTCTCGGTATCTTTGGTAAACGCCATGCCTTTTTGCGGCTCGGGCCAGCCCCATCACGCTTTGGGGCCTAATTCGATTATCATTAGGAAGTCTCAGTTGACAACTTTGGAGCTGAGAGGGCCACATGTGAATCAAGGAAATCCAGGACGCGATGAATTGCAACCAGAAAACACAACCGAAGGTTTCGTCAGCAAGCTGCCAATGGAGAAAACGCATTGGGGTGTGTCTAGCATTTCTGTTGGTGTTGTCAGCGTCGAATCGTTCTACCGCCGCTGATGG
>CAXGRW010000704.1:0-3107 GCA_964012125.1 uncultured Rhodopirellula sp. | reverse complement strand
CCCTTGTCCAATGTGTTTGTCACAATGTTGCAGCAGCTTGGTGTGGAAACTGATCATTTCGCTGACAGCACAGGAACTCTCAGTGAATTGGCCTGAGTCGTGCGTTGCCTGAGGTATGGAGGCCGTCGGTAGGTCACCTATCGTCGGGGATCCGTTCCCGATCTCTGTGCCGATGATTTTGCTAAACACACTCCGCGCTGGGAACCACACGACGCCGAAAATACGGTTAGGATCGTGGCAAGGCGTAATGAGCTTAATGCGTCAGTAACGCGTGCATGTGCCACGTCGCATAAATTGAGTGGCCCTCGTGTTGTTCTTAACCAAAAGACTGTTCCTGTTCGATTGTTTGGAATTGAAACTTATGAACTTGCTTCGTTTTCTTTTGATGCTGTGTGCTCTGCTGGCGACAGTGACAAATGCTAATGCCAAACAGCCGAACATCGTGCTGATTTTTGTTGACGACTTGGGCTACGGCGACTTGGGTTGTTACGGCAACCGAACACATGAGACTCCTAATATTGACCGTTTGGCTGTCCAAGGCCAAAGGTGGACCAGTTTTTATGCCTCGGGTGCCACGTGTGTTCCGAGTCGTCGCGGATTGATGACCGGCAGGCACCCCGCATTGATGGGGCGGAGTAATTTGGTTGAGAGTAGAGATTACTTGATGCCTGCAACACTGAGTCGGCTTGGGTACGCGACAGCGATGCTAGGCAAGTGGCATCTTGCTGGTTACCCCAAAGATTTTACGATCTCTCCGATGCATCCACTCGAGTGCGGCTTTGATCAGCATCTCGGAACACCGGGTAGCAACGATGTCCCAGCACCCAAAGGAAAGAAGCAGACTCGAGATGTATTTGATGCTTGCGATAAGTTCACTTTTCAAGTGCCGTTGATCAAGGGGCGAGAGGTGATTGAGTTCCCCGCTAATCAAGAGCTGTTCACTGCACGCTACACCGAGGCGGCAGTGGATTGGATAAAAGAAGATCGTGACCAGCCTTTTTTTCTTTACCTGGCGCATAACATGCCGCACGCGCCGGTATTCGCATCACAGAAATTCCAGGGGCGGAGTCGCGGTGGCCGGTATGGGGATGTCATTGAAGAGATTGATTGGTCGGTCGGTCAGGTGATGAAGGCTGTCAAGGATGCGGGGATTGTCGATGAAACATTGATTGTGTTCACCAGTGACAATGGTCCCTGGACAATGTTCGGCCCGCATGGTGGCACGGCAAAGCCACTGCGTGGCGAGAAGGGCACTTCTTGGGAGGGCGGGTATCGCGTGCCCGCTATCTTTCATTGGCCGGGGAAGATCAAGCCGGGCACCATCGATGGAATGGCTGCGAATCTTGATTTGCATTCAACGTTCATCAAGCTCGCGACAGGCCAACCGCCCAAGAACCAGATCGTCAAACAGAAGGGCTATATTTCACGCGATTTGACCGACACCTTGTTGCGTGGGCAGCAAACGCCTCGGAAACAATGGTACTACAACAGTGGGGGTGCTATCGCTTTCAGGTCTGGGCCGTTCAAAATTCATCTTAGTTCAAAAGATCGTTCTTCTGATCCCGACACCCGCGCTCGTGAACCGTTAGCCAAGCATGAAACTCCTCTGTTGTTTCATTTGGAGAACGATGTCAGCGAGTCAAAGGATTTGGCAGCGAGCAACCCTGAGAAAATATTGCAGTTGAGAAACGAAATGGAAGTGTTTTTAAGTGCGGATTCCAATTGATGTAGCCCAATCAGGTCCTGTTCCAACGAAGCTTTTTTTCTTTGCCATTCCAAGGATGAGTCTGGTCAGTGGTGTGTGTCGTCAGTAGGGCACCCGACTCATTGAGCTGGATAGAAGTCCATCCCGTTGTCGATGTCTTTGGGTCTGCCACATAGGAAGTTGCCAAAGTGTTGATGATGTGAATGCCGCGGTGTTTTGCGAATCCCCGGTCGTGAATATGACCATGCACGTAAGCCTTGACATGTTCCCGTTGCGTGAGCATGTTCCAGAGCTCTTGCGAGTCGATCAGACCTCCTGGGAAGTGTAAGGGATCACCGCCGAGACGTGGGTTATGGTGGGTGACGATGATTGCAGCTTTGTCCGAATGCTCGTCCAACGTCCGTGCAAGCCAGTTCATTTGCTGGCTTCCCACGGTCCCCTGTGTGACCATGGTTTCTTTCAGGGAATCTAGCAGAAAGAAATTCGCATGGCGGGTTTTTACGACGGAAACGTGGAGTGATTGCAGCGTTGGCTTAGCCTTGCGTTCCTGTTGAAGGACGTCATAAAACACTTCGCGATTATCGTGGTTACCGAGAGTCAGGTGGGTCTCGATGTCAGCTGTTCTGAGTGGTTGGACCAGACGCGAGAAATGTCGGTAGTCTCCCGGTTGTCCGTCCTTCAGTGCCAGGTCTCCATTGATGATCACACAGGAAGGCCGGTGTGTTTGATCTGTCAACTTGTTGACAATGGAACGCAGATTGGACGGCACGGCTGAGTCGGGCGGGTGCTTTTCTCCGATATGTGTATCATTCAAAATCACGACGAGTTCATCATCGGTGTTTTTGGGTTGGCGTTTTGCTGAGGCAGGGCCATTGGGGGCGTCGCTTGCGAGGCCCTTGGATGCGTTCAGAACGACCCCGCTTCCTGCGATTGCCAGGAATTGTCTTCGACCCGAACTCGGAAAATGAATGGGCATTTTGGATTGCGTGTCTGTTGCGTTTGAAGCGGAGGTAGGATTGTGCATCGTGTTTGAATCATGGGTGGAGTTGGTGCACCCAGCACGCCACACTGTCGCGAAGTGGGGTCAGACCCAAGTGGGTTCCCAGTTCTTGCGGTAGCGTTTGGTAACCCAGTTTTGGGCGTCCGTGTGATTGGTGATCTTGAGTTTCGTTGCATCCCACTTAAGTTCTTCACCCGGGTAACGTATGCCAATGGTTCCCAACAGGACTGTCTCAGTCAGTGGCCCGGCGTAGGCAAAGTTTGATGTCGTCTGGTCCTTCCCCACGCATGCATCAGCCCATTGGGTGTAGTGGTTGACTCCCTCAATCGTCGGTAGTTGATCTGCCGGAAACTTTTCTTCGGGGAAAAGCTTGGGCATCGCGACGTGCGGTATGACAAGTGA
>CAXGRW010000703.1:0-3111 GCA_964012125.1 uncultured Rhodopirellula sp. | reverse complement strand
GGAAAGAGTTACTTCCCCTCTTTTGTCGACTACCACCAATGCGAGTGCGAAGACGCTTCTGCCATGGATCAAAGACTAACGTCAAAGCGATGGCTGCTGGCATTGAGTGCTCTAATCCTACTTGCGATTGGAGTTTTGCTGCTACCCGATCAGGTGTTGAAAGATCGCGTTTCACACCCGCCTGACAAGCATCACCGGGCATCATCTGAGGCAGAAAATGCGTCAACGAGACCTCACCAACTGCAATCAATCTCTCCGCCATCGACCGCGATAGCGCTTACCAAAACTCTGGAAACCGCGATTCCCGGCACCGAGAGTACTTCAGCGCCATTGAAAGATGCTGGGTTGTTGCAAAGCACAGAGTTATTTCAAAGCGTTGGACAGATAGTCAATTCATCACGTTCTGACTCCGATAATTTCCCTTTTACTCAGGGCACCAAAAACGCAAGCCCGCTACCCCTGCTTTCGAAAGCAGCATTCCCTCAGATTGCTTACTTTGAGGAAGCAGTCAGCGAGCAGCGGTCCTCGGAACTCGCATTTGCTCACCGGAACGCCAGTTTCGACAGTCGGACTGACAGTGCATTCAATGACCTTGCCACTGTGCGTCTAGCGGAATGGCGCAGGCTGCTTGGCGTTCAGGTACCGCCCACGTTACCCGACGCAGAGGTGGAAACAAGTGATTCTATAGCAGATGAATCACAAGACACTGCTGAAGAAGAAGATTTCGGCGATCAGGTTGAAGAGCCTGACGGGGATATCTTTGCTCCATTGATGATAGCAGCAGTTCCCAACCAAGAGCAGTACGTAAGGGAGACTACAACGAACGTTGAAACAATCAGTGTTGCAGTCGCGTTGTCCAAGGACGACGAAATTCTTGATGAAGAAGGTTACTGGGAGCCGGTGCCAGCTGACAAGTTGTCCCTGCCTACTCTACCTCCGGTGGCAAATGCAGCCACCACGATCTCTGGTCTTCCTTTGCCCGTAGATCACTTTCGAGAAATCAAGAACGACGACCTGCCTGTAGCTGGTAGTGCTCCATCACTTGACGCGTCAGCGGCACTTGACGTGTCAGCCCCCCAAGTAGCAAGTCTCGATAGTCAAGCAGATTCAGATCGCAGCGCATGGCAAATGCGTTCTGCAATCCTTGCCTCTCCTGGTGCTACCAGGCAACCAATCTTGCCGGCTGCGACCCCCGTTTTTCCTCAGGGGAACAATACAAGCGGTGACGCTGCTGCTGAGGAAAAAGAGGACAAAGAGAAATCTGAAGCTGCGCCGCAGGCCCAAGAAGATACAGCAAATGAAGACAAGAAGATGATTGGGCACTTGGCTGGCAAATTCGGATCCTGCTTTCGCTCATCAATTTCCTGTGGTTTGTATTTCGGAAATGAGTTCACCTTTCTTGGTGCTGAAACTCCGGGAACAACAAGAGTTCGTGTGATTGATACAATCTCGAGCCAAATCGACGAATACTCAAGTGAAGATGCTTTTGGGTTTGGTAACCGCCTTACCTTGGGTATCCAATCGCAAAACATTGGATTTCGCGTCGTATACTGGAACTATGCTGGAAGCTACAACGGCCACGACGCGTGGAAAGATCTAGACAGCACTCCCGTATACTCGACAACAACCAAGGTTGGTCTTGAAACGGTTGATATTGACCTGATGCAGAAATACTGCTTCCTTGGTTGCGATCTAATGACGGCTTGTGGAGTCCGCTTTGCTGAATATCAAGGGAGTGATTTCACAACGTTAACGAGTACCTTACAAGGTATGCTGGAAACATCGGGAAACACACGTAGCTTCCGCAGCATGCAAGGGTTCGGACCGACTTTTTTTATGGAGCTTCGGAAAACAATCCCATGGTGTCTAGGCCATCCCGCCAGGATGCCCCGCGGAATGATTGATCCAGGTAGCACCGGTTGCTTTGGTTGCTGCCAGTCAGACTGCTCCAACTATGGCAACTGCGGCGGCTGTGGCGGCTGCGATTCCTGTAGCTTGGGAGCACCCTGCTTCCCATGGAGGTTTTACGCGAACTTCAGGGTATCTGCACTGTGGGCAGACACGTACAGCGAATCGATGACAGAATCCGTTGTTGCGACTGGTGATGGAATAGTCACACAAGGTATTGCTCGTGGCCGAGACAAGGCAACATTGGGTATGGACGATGAAAACTCACTTTTGACAACACAGATTCAATTTGGATTGGAACACCGCACTCCAATCCTGTGCGATAGCGCGTTGTGGATTTGCAGGCTAGGTCTTGAAATTCAATCGTGGGACACTGGAAAGCATTCCTCGTTAAGTCAATCCTATGCTTTTCTCGAAGATCCAGCCGACCAATTCGGAGGCCGTGTCGAAACGCTTTCGCGAGCTGATAACCGATATCTGAACCTTTTCGGTTTTACTTTTCTACTCGGACTGAACTACTGATCAAGTCAATGAAAGCTGGTACCAACGAATGAGCGGCGGTTCCATCGGAACCCGCTATCAGCGGAAGAGAGCTTGGGCTGCGCCTCCTGCCCCACCTAAAAGTCCCGCGGAAAAAGTTCCAACTTCCAACTCCAGACTTAGCTGCGATTCCTGATTGTGAAATGGATCTGTGTCGGCTACCGGTCCGCAGATCTCAAGTAAAGAGAGCGCTGAGTTCGCATCGATTCCGAAAATGCTACTGGACGTATCAGGATCGACGATCGCACCCACAACCAAACTCAATCCACTGGTCGAAGCGACCCCACCTAGCCCGCGTACAACTCGAGCTTTCCTACGTGTAATGGGCTTGAGGTCGGCAAGTCCAAATTGACCGAGGGCCGCTTCAGCTTTGGCAGTCATTCGATAGGCCCGAACTGGTTCCTCCGCCGCCCCTATTTGTGTGATGATGGTAGCGATCACCAAACCGGCAAAACAACGATACATCGTACACCTATCATTTCATTAGAAGGTTGTGAATGGCGGCATGAATAACACCTTGCACTGTTGTTCCGTGCAAAGAAGTGGATCGGTTGTTTCGTTAAAAGAACCGGAGCACAACAATTTCAACAATCAAGGCCAACGCATCCCCTTCATAGCCCCCAGTCGCCATATTCTCTTTCTTAGGCTCGCAATCCAAGCCAA